>NZ_JBHXSO010000035.1:0-97605 GCF_042714775.1 Streptomyces sp. NPDC058691
CCCGTGGCCGGCGGCCGCTTGCCGTGCGCGGCGGCGCGTGGTGCTTGGGGTCAGCCGCCCGCCACCGGGGCCGCCTCGGCCTCGGCCCTCGCCGCAGCCGGGGCCGGGGTGTCGGCGGCGCGGACGACGTTGCCCGTGGTGTGCCGGGCGCGGCGGTGGGCCGGAACCATGAGGGCGGCGAGGGACGCGCCGAGGAGCAGGACGGCGAGCAGCGCGAAGCCGTGCGTGTAGCCGGAGGCGTAGGGGAGGCCGGAGGGCTGCAGACGACTGGTGACGAGGACGCTGGTGACGGCGGCGCCGATGGAGCCGCCGATGGTGCGGATGTTGGCGTTCATGCCGCTGGCGGCACCGGTCTGCTCCGGCGGGACGCTGCGCACGATGAGGTTGGCCATCGAGGCGAACGCGAGGCCGATGCCCAGGCCGAAGATGCCGGCCGAGGTGGCGACCTGCCACTGCTGGTCGTGCCAGGCGGCGAGGAAACCGCAGGCCACCGCGCCGAGTGCGGCGCCGGCGACGAGGAGGCGCTTGGCGCCGACGACCGGTTCGAGGCGGCCGCTGAGCACGCCGGAGAAGAACATCGCGATCAGCATCGGCAGCATCAGCAGGCCGGCCGAGGTGACGCTCGCCCCGAAGCCGTAGCCCGCGGAGCGCGGGGTCTGGGCGAAGCCGGGGAGGAAGGACCAGATCGCGTACATGCCGGCGCCGAAGAGGAGGCCGGCGGCGTTGGTCGTCCACACCGCGCGCAGGCGCATGATGCGCAGGTCGATCAGCGGGTGGCGGGAGCGCGCCTCGGCGAGCAGCCAGAGGGCGAAGAGCACCACCGCGGCGACGAACAGGCCGATCACGCGGGCCGAGGTCCAGCCCCAGTTGCCGGCCTGGCTGAGCGGCAGGAGCAGCGCCACGAGCCAGGCGGAGAGGAGACCGGCGCCGAGCCAGTTCACGCGGCCTTCGGCGCGGCTGGGGGACTCGGGGACGTAGCGGAAGGCTATGAGCGCGGTGACGGCGACGATGCCGACCGGGATCCAGAACAGCCAGCGGTAGTCGAGCGCGGAGACGATGGGACCCGCCGCCACGATGCCGACGCCGCCGCCGGCGGCGATCACCGCGGACAGGTTGCTGATGCTGGGGCTGACCCGGCTCGGCGCGAACTCGTCCCGGATGATCCCGAAGGACAGCGGGAAGAGGGCGCCGCCGATGCCCTGGACGACGCGGGCGATGATCAGCACGCCGATGGTCGGGGCGAGCGCGGCGAGCAGGCAGCCGAGCGTCAGGACGACGAGGACGGCGACGAGCGTGCGCTTCTTGCCGACGAGGTCGCCGAGGCGGCCCAGGATCGGCGTGAAGATCGAGGCGGACAGCAGGTACGCCGTCATCACCCAGGTCGCGGTGGACTGGGACGTGTGCAGCGCGTGCTGGACCGTCGGCAGAGCCGGTGCGATCAGCGACTGCAGCATGGAGAAAACGCCCGCACCGGTCGCGAGGACCGCGAAGGTGAGGCGGGTGGAGCGTCGGGGCATGAAGGAGCCTCTCCGAATCCGGACAGGCCGCGGCCGGGTGCGCCGGCTGCGGTGTGATGAGCGGGCTGGTGGTTACGGGGTGGGCCGGCGGGGCGTGGGCCGCGTCGGGCGCGACGGCGTCCGCCGGAAGTCAGTTGAGGGCCGTTGCGCCGATGCAAGGGCCTGAAAGGGGCGAATCGGGGCGCGGCCGGCGCGTGCGGTGACACGTGTCGACGGAAGTGCGCCCCCGGCTGTTAAAGTGGAGGTACGCCTCCACTGTAGCGGAGGCTCACCTCCACTTCAAACTGTTCCGGCCGGGGAGGCAGAAGTGACGGCCCAGCCGTATCCCGTGGACGAGATCGTCGCGGCCCAACGTCCGCAACGCAGGGACGCCGCCCGCAACTACGACGCCCTGCTCACCGCCGCGCGTGAGGCCTTCGCGGAGAACGGCGCCGAGACCTCCCTGGAGGACATCGCCCGCCGCGCGGGTGTGGGCATCGCCACCCTCTACCGGAACTTCCCGACCCGCCGGCACCTCTTCGAGTCCGTCTACGCCGAGGAGGTCAACGAGCTGTGCCGGTACGCCCTGGACGTCGCCTCCCTTGAGCCCTGGGACGCGCTGGCCTCCTGGCTGCGTCGCTTCGTCGACTACACCGTGACCAAGCGGGCCGTCCGCGAGGCGCTCAGCCACGACTCCGACGTCTTCCTGGCGTGCCGCGACTCCATGTACCAGGCCGGCGGCCCGCTCTACGAACACGCCCAGAAGGCCGGCGAGGCCCGCACCGACTTCTCCTTCGACGACCTGCTCCGCATGGTCGCCGGCATCAGCTCCACCTACTTCTCCGACGAGATCCAGCGCGACCGGGTGCTGGGCGTCGCGCTGGACGGGGTCCGCATCGCCCGCTGACGCGGCACCGCCCGCACGCCGGTGCTGCCGGTCTGGCCGTTCTCCAGGTCGCCCTTGTCCGCGCCCATCGTCGCCGGGACCCTCGCGTGGGCGGTCGGGTCGCCGGACGCCTTCCGCTCGTTGCGGCCCCGGCCGATGGCCGTGCCGTCCGGGGACGGCATCACCGCGCCCACCGGCACGTCGCCGGTGCGCGGGGCGAGGGTCGCTTCGTGGAGGGTGAGCCGCATGGGCTGTGTCCAGGGGTCGCGGGGCGGGTCGGCCGGCAGACCGCCTCCAGGACGTTCGCGCAGCCCAGGGAGTCGGCGATCTCGCCGAGGGCCTCGCCCGTCAGCGCGCCGTCGCCGCTGAGTGCGAGCACCTCCTTGTCGTCCATCCCCCGAGCCGCCCCGCCCGGCGCGCAGGGGGCGGCCACGACCGTGTCGTGCACGCCGGCTCCACGGGACGTGGGTCCGCCGGTGCCGGTGTGCGCTGCCCGATCCGGGCCCCGCGGCCGAGGGGCGTCGGAGGCGGCGGGCCGCATTCACGGCGCCGCCCCGGAGCGGCGAGATCAAGACAAGTGCCGCCCGGAGCGCCGCGGGTGGCCGGTTCCGGCCGTCGTTCGTCGCACCCCGTGGCACGGCAGGCCGCGCTCACCAGGGATTTTCGGGCCGTGAGGGCAAGAGGAAACGGGAAACCCCTGTCCGTGGCGGGCGGTCGGAGGTCACCGTGAGGGTGGACGGGGGCGAGGCGGCGCGAGCCGTCTTCCGAGGGGGAAGACCGCAGGGGAGCACGACGCCGGGGAGGGGGGCCGGTCGCCGGGGGGCCGGCCGTCATGGTCCTCGCGCTCGTCCCCGCGGCCGCCGCCCACGCGGAGGGGACCGGGGGAGGGATCGTTCAACGGCGCGGCTGGATCACGTAGTTCCACTCGCGTGGTGTCGGCAGGGCAGGTGTCGGATACACGGACGCCGTCGAGCTTCCGTACACCCCCGCCCACCGGCCGCGATCCCGCACGGTCATCGCCGTGCGGCCGTCCGGACCGCCACGGGCGGCGTCGTCCCACCGCTCACGGGGGTGGTGGGGCGGCGCCGGCCCGTGGCCTGTTCTCGCCCGTGCGCCCCCGCGCCGCCACGACCCTGGGAACCGCGCCCCGCCCGCCGTACTCCTGATCTTGCGACGGGGCAGGCGGCGGAGGGGCCGGGAGACAGGGAACGGCGCTCACCGCGCCGTACGCGGCGGGGAGCGGATGGACCGGACACCAGGTGAGCCGACCAGGCCCGCCGAACCGACCCCGGCGACCGGGGCGGCCGGGGCGTTCGGTCCGGCGCTGCGCGAACTGCGCTTGGAGCGCGGCCTGTCGCTCGCCGCGCTGGCGCGCCGTACGCACTACAGCAAGGGATATCTGAGCAAGATCGAGACGGGCGGCAAGCCGGTCAACGCCGATCTCGCCCGGCTCTGCGACGAGGCACTGGAGGCCGGGGGCGCCCTGCTCGCCCTCCTGCCCCCCACGCCGCCGGACGTGGCCGCCGCCCCCTGCCCCTATCCCGGGCTGTCCGCCTACGGCACCGAGGACGCGACGCGGTTCTTCGGTCGCGAGCGGGCGGTCGAGGAACTTCTGCACCGCCTCGAACTGCGCGTCGGCAAGGGATCGCTGGCCGTCGTCGCGCCATCCGGGGCCGGGAAGTCCTCGCTGCTGCGGGCCGGGCTGGTCCCCGCCCTGGCGGGGACCGCGTACCGGGACTGGCGCGTCGAAGTGTGCACGCCGACCGCCCGGCCGTCTGCCGCCCTCGCCGCGGCCCTCGAACAGCGGACGGACGGAAGTGACACAACGTCAGGTACGCGGGATGCGGGCCTTGTCGTCGTGGTGGACCAGTTCGAGGAAACTTTCACCCTCTGCGACGACGAGGCCGAGCGGCGTGCCTTCATCGCCGCCCTCACCGGTCTCGCGGCGTCCGCCGACACCGCCGTCGTCCTCGGGATCCGCGCCGACGTGACGGGGCGCTGCCTGGAGCACCCCTCCCTTGTGCCGGTGTTCAGCGACGGCCTGTTCGCCCTGGGTGCCATGAGCCCCGCGGAACTGCGCGCGTGCATCGTGCGGCCCGCCGAGGAGGAGGGGACCGAGCTCGAACCCGGCCTGGTCGAAGTGCTGTTGCGGGACCTCGGGGCGGAGACGCCGGGCGGCGCCGGGGACGAGGGCGGCGGCTCCCCGGGCACCCTGCCGCTGCTGGCCCACGCCCTGATGGCCACCTGGCGGCAGCGTTCTGGCCGCACCATGACCGTCGCGGGATACCTTGCCGCGGGCGGCATCCACGGCTCCGTCGCGACCGCCGCCGAGGCCCTGTACACGGCGCTGTCGCCCGCCGAGCAGGAGGCCGCCCGGCGGCTGCTGCTGCGGCTGGTGCGGGTCGGCGAGGACAATGAGCACTCCCGGCGCCCCCGCGGCCCCGTGGACCTCCTGGACGGACTGCCGGACGTCGCGGCGGCGCGCGCCGCGCTGGACGCCTTCGTCGCCGCGCGGCTGCTGACCGTCGGCGCCGCCCATGTGGAGATCGTCCACGAGGCGCTGCTGCGCGCCTGGCCGCGGCTGCGCACCTGGGTGCACGCCGCCCGCGCCGACCTGCTGCTGCACCAGCAGCTCACCGGGGTCGCCCGCGAATGGGAACGCGAGGGCCGCGACCCCGGACTCCTCTACCGCGGCACCCGGCTGGCCGCCACCCGGGAGTGGGCGGCCGGTCCCGGCCGCCGCGCCGGGGAACTGAGCCCCGTGGAGGCCGACTTCCTCACCGCGTCCACCCGCGAGGAGGACCTGCGCCGACTGCTGGTGCGCCGCCGGGCCCGCCAGCAGCGGACCGGCGTGGTCGTGCTCGCCGTCATGCTGGTCCTCGCGGTGCTGGCCGGCGGTGTGGCCGTGGAGCAGCGGCTCGGCGCCGACCGGCAGCGCGCCACCGCGCTGTCGCAGGCCATGGCCGCGCGCTCGGCCCAACTGGCCGTGGGCCGCCCGGAGGCGGCGATGCTGCTGGCCGAGGCCGCCTACCGCACGGCGCCCACCACCGAGGCCCGCAGCGCGCTGCTCAGCACGCAGGCCGACGCCTTCGCCGGGCGGCTCACCGGGCACACGGGCGCCGTCAACGCGGTCGTGTTCTCACCCGACCAGAAGCTGCTGGCCTCGGCGGGCTCCGATCGCACGGTGCGGCTGTGGGACGTCGCCTCCCGTTCCGGCTCCGCGGTGCTGACCGGGCACCGGGGCCCCGTCCGGTCGGTGGTCTTCTCGCCCGACGGGCGGCTGCTGGCCTCCGGGAGCACCGACGGCACCGTCCGGCTGTGGTCCGTGCGGGACGGCCGCGCCGTCGCCGTTCTGACGCCTCATCAGGGAGCGGTGCGCGCCGTGGCGTTCGCGCCCGACGGACGCACGCTGGCATCGGCCGGCGGTGACGGCACGGTCTGGCTGTGGGACGTCGTCACCCGCCGCAGGACCGCCGTGCTCACCGGCCACACCGACGAGGTCCTCGCGCTGGCCTTCCACCCCCGGGGCCAGCTGCTCGCCTCGGCGGGGGCGGACCGCACCGTGCGGCTGTGGGACACCCGGACGGGGCGGCGCGTGGCCGTGGTGCGCGGCCACAGAGGCGACGTGCTCGCCCTCGCGTTCAGCCCCGACGGGCGCGCCCTCGCCAGCGGCGGCGCCGACCGCACCGTGCAGATACGGGACGTCGCCACCCTGCGCCGCACGGCGACGCTCACCGGGCACGACGACGACGTCAACGGCCTCGCTTTCGGGCCCGGCGGCCACACCGTCGTCTCGGCGGGCGGCGACGGCACCGTCATCCGCTGGGACGTCCGCACCCATCTGCCGGTCGGCACCCTCGCCGGCCACACCGACTACGTGCTCGCCGTCGCCGTGGCCGCCCGCGGCGATCTGGTCGCCAGCGCGGGCTTCGACAGGACCGTCGTCCTGTGGGACCTGCACCGCAGCACCCTGGCCGCCACCCCCGCCACCGAGGTGTGGAAGGCCGCCTTCAGCCCCGACGGGCGGTCCCTGGCCTCGGCCGGCGGCGACGGCACCGTACGGGTGTGGGACATGGCCCGCCACGCCCCCGCGTACACCCTCACCGGCCACAGCGGCCCGGTCTACGACGTCGCGTTCAGCCCGGACGGCCGGTGGCTCGCGTCGGCGGGCGCGGACCGCACCGTGCGCCTGTGGGACATCCGGACGCGCCGGAGCGCGACCGCCGGCGCGGCCGTCCTGCGCGGTCACAAGGGCGTGGTCTTCGCCCTCGCGTTCAGCCCCGACGGGCGGACCCTGGCGACCGGCTCCGCCGACCGCACGGTCCGCCTCTGGGACACCGCCACCCGACGCCAAGTCGCCGTCCTCGCCGGGCACACCGACTTCGTCAACTGCCTCGCCTACAGCCCGGACGGCCGCCGGCTGGCCAGCGGCAGCGACGACCTGACGCTGCGTCTGTGGGACACCCGCACCCGGCACACCACCGCCGTCCTGACGGGGCACACCGGCTCGGTGCGGGCTGTCGCCTTCGCGCCGGGCGGGCGGACGCTCGCCAGCAGCGGCAACGACGGCACCGTGCGGCTGTGGGACGTGCCGCACGCCCGGGCGGCGGGCGTCCTCACCAGCCACACCGGCTCCGTGCGCGGAGTCGCCTTCGCGCCGGACGGGCGGACCCTCGCCAGCAGCGGCAACGACCGCACCGTACGCCTGTGGGACCCCGCGACGCGGCGGCTCACCGCGACCCTCACCGGCCACACCCGGGCCGTGTGGAGCGTCGCCTTCGGCCCGGACGGGGCGACCGTGGCCAGTGCGGGCAACGACGGCACGATCCGGCTCTGGGACCCCGACGTCCGCCACCGCACCGCCCAGGTGTGCCGTCTGGCGGGCCCTTCCGACCGTCGGCGCTGGCAGCGCCTGCTGCCCGGCTACGCCTGGCCGGGAGCCTGCGGGAGCTGACGGTACGACGGCCGCGAAGGCGCCGCAAAGCCGCTACGACGGCCGCGCGGAAAACCCGGTGACCGGGACGGCCCCCGCTCGCTACGCTCGCAGTCGATCACGCGCCGCCGCACCGACACCGCGGCGCGTTCCGTGCCGAACGAGGGGGGCAGGGCCGTGCGTCACCGCACCGCAGCCGTCGTCCCCCCGTCACGCCACGAGGTGATCCTGGTGTCTTCCGCGGCCCGGTGCCGGCTGCGCGGCCCGCACCGGACGCCCGCGACGACTTTCTGATCCCCCGTACGACCGCAGGACCGCAGCCAGGGCTGCCGGCCGGGTACGCCCTGCCGCACCCCGTCTGACCCGGGTCAACGGGGAGGTCCCGACGCCCCCTTGCCGGGGCGTCCCGTCCGGGAATCGCGCCGCCCTCCTCCCGATCGCACCTGATCACCCGAAAGGCAACGGGCCATGCGCACCGTCCGACCCCTGACCGCCGTCCGCGCCGTCCGCAATCTGGGCATCCTCGCCCACGTCGACGCGGGCAAGACCACCGTCACCGAGCGGATCCTGTACCTCACCGGCGCCACCTACAAGCGCGGCGAGGTCCACGACGGCACCACCGTCACCGACTTCGACCCGCAGGAGCGCGACCGCGGCATCACCATCTTCGCCGCGGCGGTCAGCTGCGACTGGGACGGCCACCGGCTCAACCTCATCGACACCCCGGGCCACGTGGACTTCTCCGACGAGGTGGAACGCTCGCTGCGCGTGCTCGACGGCGCGATCGCGGTCTTCGACGCCGTCGCGGGCGTCGAGCCGCAGAGCGAGTCGGTGTGGCGGCAGGCCGACCGGCACGGCGTCCCGCGGATCGCGTTCGTCAACAAGCTGGACCGCGCCGGGGCCGACCTGGACACGGCCGTCGCGTCGATCAGGGAACGGCTGCACGTCCAACCGCTGGTCGTGCAGCTGCCGATCGGGCGCGAGGACGGCTTCACCGGCGTGGTGGACCTGCTGCGGATGCGCGCGCTGACCTGGCGGGCCGGTGGCGAGACGTACGAGGACGGCGAGGTGCCCGACCGTCTGCGCGAGGAGGCACGGCGCCGGCGCCGGCTGCTGGAGGAGGCGGTGGCCGAGCTGCACCCGGCCGCGCTGGAGGAGTTCTGCGCGGACGGGGAGGTGGCGGAGGCGACGCTGCGCGCGGCGCTGCGCGACCTGACCCGCACCGGGGAGGGCGTGGTCGTGCTGTGCGGATCGGCCTACCGCGACCGCGGTATCGAGCCGCTGCTGGACGCCGTGGTGGCGTACCTGCCGTCGCCGCTGGACGTACCGCCGGTGCGTACGGCGGCCGACCCGCGGCAGCCGTTCGCCGGGCTGGTGTTCAAGGTCGCGGCGACCGCGACGGGACGGCTGACCTATCTGCGGGTGTACGAGGGAACGATCCGGAAGGGGGACACGGTGCTGGACGCACGGGCCGGGCGCACCGAGCGCGTCGGCCGCATCCTGCGGGTCCAAGCGGACCGGCACGTTGACGTCGACCGCGCCGTGGCCGGGGACATCGTCGCGGTCGTCGGCGTGAAGGCGGCCGGCGCGGGCGCGACGCTGTGCGATCCGGCGGCGCCCCTGGTTCTCGAACCGCCCGGGACGGCCGAGCCGGTCGTCACCGTCGCGGTCGAGGCACGCCGCGGCGGCGACACCGACCGGCTGGCGGCGGCGCTGGCCCGGCTGACGGAGGAGGACCCGTCGCTGACGGTCCGCACCGACCCGGAGACCGGCCAGACCGTGCTGTCCGGCATGGGCGAACTGCACCTGGAGGTCGCGGTGGAGAAGGTCCGCCGTGCCCACGGGCTGGAGGTCGCCGTCGGCCGCCCGCAGGTCGCGCACCGGGAGACCGTCGTGCGCGGCGTGGCCGGGTGGGTGCACCGGCACGTCAAGCAGGACGGCGGCGCGGGCCAGTTCGCCCATGTGGTGATCGACGTGGAGCCCCACGAGGACGAGTTCGTGTTCGCCTCGGCGGTCACCGGCGGCCGGGTGCCCAAGGAGTACGTCCGGGCGGTCGAGGCCGGCTGCCGGGACGCCCTGGCCGAAGGGCCGCTCGGCGGCCACCGGGTCACGGGCCTGCGGGTCACGCTCACCGACGGGGCCACGCACGTGAAGGACTCCTCGGAGACGGCCTTCCGCGCTGCGGGCCGGTTCGCGCTCCGCGAGGCCCTGCGGGCGAGCGCCATGGCCCTGCTCGAGCCGGTGGCCGAGGTCACCGTCACCGTGCCGGGCGACGCCGTCGGCGGGGTGCTCGGGGACCTGGCCGCCCGGCGCGGCCGCGTCACGGGCCAGTCGGCCCGGGCGGGTACGGCCGTGCTGACCGCGACCGTCCCGCTGGCCGAGCTGTTCGGCTACGCGACCCGGCTGCGCACCGCACCCCCGCCCCGCGGCTTCTTCCCCGCGCGGGGCTCCGGCTCCGCGCGGGCTGCGGTGGGCGTCCGGTAGCCGGGGGTGGCCGGCCCCGCCCCCCGGTCCCGGGGCGGGACCGGCCGTCCCGCGCGCCGTCCCGGTGCGCGGGGCGCCGCCCAACCCGGTGGGCGATGCTTCCCGTTGTCCGGTCCGCGACATGCGCGCACGGTGACGACTGCGGCAGGATGGTGAAGATCGCGCCCGGACGAGGGATGTCCGGCGCGGTCCTTCGACGTCCCCGGAACGATAAGGCGACAAGTGACGACACAGCACGTCCCCCGTCCCCTGGCTGGATCCGTACACACGACGGGAGCGGGCCGGTGATCCGTGCGCTGACGATGCACGACCTGATAGTCGCCGGCGCCTGGGTGGCCGCGGGCGTGGTGGCGGCCCTGACGCTGCGACTGGGGCTGCGCTGGCTCGGGGAACGGGCCACGCGGACGAGGTGGGGCGGGGACGACATCGTCGTCACGGCCCTGCACACCGCGGTGCCCTGGGCGGTCCTGGCGGCCGGGGCGTGGGCGGGCGCCGCCGCGCTCCCGCTGCGGCACGCGGTGGACCACACGGTCAACCAGGTCCTGGTCGCCCTGCTGATCCTCGCCGCCTCGGTCGCCGCGGCGCGCATGGTGGCCGAGACGGTGCGGTCGGTCGCGCTGTCGCGGTCCGGTGTGGCGGCCTCGGCGACCATCTTCGTCAACATCACCCGCGTCGCGGTGCTGGCCATGGGCGGCCTGGTACTGCTCCAGACGCTCGGCATCTCCGTGGCGCCGCTGATAACGGCCCTGGGCGTCGGCGGTCTCGCCGTCGCCCTCGCGCTCCAGGACACCCTCGCCAACCTCTTCGCCGGCGTGCACATCCTCGCCTCCAAGACCGTGCAGCCCGGTGACTACATCCGGCTGAGCAGCGGCGAGGAGGGCTATGTCGTCGACATCAACTGGCGCAACACCGTGGTGCGGCAGCTCTCCGACAACCTGGTGATCATCCCCAACGCCAAGCTGGCCGGGGCGATCGCCACCAACTACCACCAGCCCGAGCAGCAGATGTCGCTCATCGTGCAGGCGGGCGTCGGCTACGGCAACGACCTGGAGCACGTGGAGCGGGTGACGATCGAGGTCGCCGGCGAGGTGATGGCCGGGGTCGAGGGCGGTATGCCGGATCACGAGCCGGCGGTGCGCTTCCACACCTTCGGCGAGTCCCGTATCGACTTCTCGGTGATCCTGCGGACCTCCGAGTACGGCGAGCAGTACCGGATCAAGCACGAGTTCCTCAAGCGCCTGCACCGCCGCTACCAGGATGAGGGCATCGAGATCTCCTACCCCACCCGCACGGTGATGCTCCGTCAGGAGGACGGCAAGGAAGGGGCGGCAGGGGTCGCCCTGCCGCGCCAGCGCGACACGACGCAGGCGCCGGGTCAGCGCATCTGAGGCTGCCGGACCGGGTAGCGCGCCCCTCCGGGGGCGAAGTCGCACAGCCCGTCGATGAGTCCGATGGCGCTGTCGGTGAGGGCGGCCGCCTCGCATGCGTTGTCGCAGGTCACCAGTTCGCGGCCGATCTCCGCGATGGTCGTGGTCAGGGCGATGAGCAGCGCGCGGTCGCCCGGCTCCTCCCGGCTCGCGCCGAGCAGGGTCGCGTTGTGGTGGATCCAGGTGCGCAGATTCCGGCGGCCCATCACGTCGAAGCCCGGCGGAGTGTCGCCGGTGTAGAAGAGCTTGGCCATCTCGCGCCGTGCCCAGGTGTGTTCGAGGTAGGCGCGGGTGCCGGTGAGGAAGAGTACGCGGGGGTCGGTCTCGCCGGCCGCGCGGCGCCGGGCGACGGCCTGCGCGGCGGCGTGGGCCTGCGCGGCCCGGAAGTCCTCCCAGAGCGCCAGGAAGAGGTCGGCCTTGCCGTCGAAGTGGTGGTAGAGACCGCCCACGCTGGCGTCGGCGCGGCGGACCACCTCGGCTATGCCGGCGGCGGTGTAGCCGGCCTCGCCGAAGACCTCCCGCGCGGCCTTGAGCAGGGCCTGGCGGGTGGTCTCGGCGCGGCTGGGTGTCCGGGCCGGCGCGGTCGCGGGTGCGGCCGCGGGCCCGGACCCCGGGTCCGCGGCCGGGGCGTCAGGGGAGTCGCCGACGAGCGGCTCGTCGCCCTGTGTGTCGCCCATCCCGGGACCTTTCGTCCGTCACTGCCTGGTGGGGCAGAACACTACCTTCGGTCTCCCGGGCCCCTTCGGTCAGGACGCCGGAATCCCGTCCGCGGGCGCCTCGGGCTGCGCGGTGGTGTACGCCGTGATCGGGCCGGTCCCGCTGTCGGTGACCAGCGGGGTGCCCTCCAGGCTGACCTCCGATCCCTTCAGCCTGCCGATCTGCACCCCGGTGTACCCGGCGTGGGAGTCGGCGCTGTAGCGGAACGGCACCAGGCCGGGACCGGTGAAGCCGCCCTTCTCCACGGCCTTGACCAGCGACTCGCGCGTGGGGTCCTTCCCCGCGGCCTTCAGAGCCTGCACAAAGGTGTAGGCCATGGACATCCCGAACTCCACGTTGCCCTCGAAGGGCGTCTTGGGGATGTACTTGTCGTGGATCGAACGGAAGAGCTTGATCCAGCTGTTGGAGGCGTCCGTGGTCGGCGGCATGTAGGTGTCGGTGATGATGCCGTCCATCAGCGCGGCGACGTCGGCGGTGCCGCCTGCCTTCTTCACGTACGCGTCCAGCAGCCCGCCCAGCGTGGTCGGGTCGGAGCCGACGTTGGTCACCACCAGCTGCGGGTTGTAGCGGAGTTTGACCGAGGTGAGCTTGAACAGCGCGGTGTAGCTGGGGATGGTGAACAGCACGACGACGTCGGCCTTCTTGGCGGCGATGGCCGCTACCTGCGGGCTGATGTCGGTGCCGCCGGGCTGGTAGCTCTGCCGGCTGACGACCTGGTCGGCCGGGATGAACTGGTCGAGCCCGGCCACGCCGTCCTTGCCGAAGTCGTCGCCCTGGTAGAAGTACGCGACCTTCTTGCCCGCGAAGTGCTCCTTGATGTACTGGCCGAGGATCTTGCCCTCGACGACGTAGTCGGGCTGCCAGCCGAAGGTCTGCGGGTGCTTCTTCGGCTCGTCCCAGCAGCGGCAGCCGGAGGAGACGAACAGGTCCGGCACGCGCTGGGCGTTGAGGAAGTCCACCACCTTGGTGTGCGTCGGGGTGCCGAGGCCGCCGAGCATCGCGAAGACCCGGTCCTGGAGGACGAGTTCCTTGGTGATCTTCACCGTCTCGGTCGGGTTGTACGCGTCGTCACGGTAACGGAAGTCGATTTTCCGGCCGTTGACGCCGCCGTGGGCGTTGACGTAGTCGAAGTACGCCTTCGCCCCCTGCGAGACGTTGCTGTAGCCCGGGGCCGCCGGGCCGGTGAGCGGCTGGTGGCTGCCGATGACGATGCTGTCCTTGGTGACGCCGGGTGCCGAGCCGCCGCCCGACCCGCCACCGCACGCGGTGAGGGCGAGCGCCAGGACGGCGAACGCGGCCGTGGCGCGCAGATGCAGGCGTGCGCGGAGTGTGGTGCGGAGACTTCTTCTCATGGCCCCTCCAGGAACCGAATCGGATTCGGTGGGTGATGGACGGATGTGCGGGGGTCGTGCCGTAAGGGGGGAGCGGTCAGGACGGCGTGCGGCGCGCCGCCCTCAGCCGCCGGGCGAGCCGGACCAGGGCGCCCTGGATGCCCTGCGGGAAGACGAGCATCGACAGGACGAGGACGAGGCCGAACAGGGCGAGCGGCAGGTTCGCGTAGAAGCCCCGCGACAGGTGGAGCGCGTCCGCGACGTCCCCGGTCCAGGTGGGGAGCAACACGAGCACGATCGACCCGTAGACGGCGCCCGCGAGGCTGCCCAGGCCGCCGAGCACCGCGCCCGTCAGCAGCGACAGCGACAGGGCCAGTGGGAACGCCCCCGGCGCGGCGAGCGAGCTGACCACCGCGAGCAGCCCGCCGCCCAGCCCCGCGCAGGCCGCGCTGACCACGAAGGCGAGCACCCGCAGCCGGGCCACGGGGATGCCGGCGAGCGCCGCCGCATCCTCGTCGTCCCGGATCGCCCGCCATGACCGGCCCACCCGGCTGCGGCCCAGGTCCGCGAGGAGGACGAGCACGAGCACCGCGCACAGCAGGCAGACCCACGCCTGCCAGCGCTCCAGGGGGAAGTACGGGCCGAGCGCGGCGGGCGGCGGGGGAGTGGCCACCACCAGGCCGTTCTCGCCGCCGAGCAGGTCCGACAGATGCCGGTAGTTGGCCAGCGCGGGCAGGCCGACCGCCAGCGTGAGCGTCGCGCCCGCCAGGTACGGGCCCTGCAGCCGGGCCGCCGCGGTGCCGACGAGGGCGCCGACCGCGGCGGTGACCGCCGTCCCGGCCGCCAGGGCCAGGGGCAGCGGCCAGCCGAGGTTGGTGAGGAACAGCCCGGTGCCGTAGGCGCCGACCGCCATCAGGGCGCCGTGCCCCAGGGAGATCTGGCCGTTGAGTCCGGTCAGCACCGTCAGCCCGGCGACCGCGCACACATAGGTCGCGATGTTGGCGATCTGGAGGTCCTGGAACGGCGGCAGGGCGGCGGTGACGGCGCAGAGCACGAGCAGGGCCAATGCGCCGGGCAGCAGGTGCCGGAGCAGGGTGCGGTCCATCGCCGGGCGCAGCCACGCCGGCGGGCCCGGGGCGGTGGACTTGTCGGCAGGAGGTGTCGTCGTGTCGGTCGTCTCGGTCATGGCGCTCACACCCGTCGCACGGAGGTACGGGAGAACAGCCCGTTGGGCCGCACCATGAGCACCGCCATCAGCACCACCAGCGCCCCCAGCAGGGCCACTTCGGAGCCCAGGTAGCCCGAGACGTAGCTCAGTGTCAGCCCGACCACGAGTCCGCCGACCACCGCGCCCGGCGGACTGTCCAGCCCGCCGACGACGGCCGCGGCGAAGCCGAAGACCAGCACCGCGTCGAACTGGTTGGGCCCGACGAAGGTCGTCGGCGCGATCAGTACGCCGGCGAGCGCGCCCACCGCGCCGGCCAATGCCCAGCCCAGCGTGAGCACCCGCCCGACGCGCACACCGAACATCCGCGCCACCTCCGGGGCGAAGGCCGCGGCGCGCATCCGCAGCCCCACCGGCGTGGCACGGAAGAGGACGACCAGCAGCCCCATGACGACCAGCACGGCGCCGATGGTGAACAGGTCCGACGGCGACAGCAGCAGTCGCGCGCCGCCGATGCCGAACCCCTGGATGCCCAGCAGCGGCGGGAAGGAGCGCGGCGACCCGCCCCACACCATCCCGGCGACCGCCTGGAGGAACAGCAGCAGGCCGAGGGTGACGATGACCGCGTTCATCGGCGGGGCGTTCTCCACCGGCCGCACCAGCAGCCGTTCCACCACCGCGCCCAGCAGGAAGCCCGCGGCCAGGGCCGCCAGCAGCCCGGCCCAGTAGGAACCCGTCGCGTGGATGACGCCGAGCGCCACGAAGGTCGTGATCATCAGCATGCCGCCCTGGGCGAAGTTGACGATCCGTGTCGCCCGCCAGATCAGCACCAGGGAGAGCGCGACCGCGGCGTAGACGATGCCGCTGCTCACCCCGCCGAGTGTCAGATTGATGAAATACATTCAGAACCCCAGGTAGGCGTGGCGGAGGTCGTCCGCGGTGGCGAGACGGGCGGCCGCGTCGGCGGCGACGACCCGTCCCAGGTTCAGCACGACGCCGTGGTCCGCGACGGACAGCGCGCTGCGCGCGTTCTGCTCCACGAGCAGCACGGTCAGTCCCTGTCGGTCCCGCAGGTCCCGCAGGACGGCGAGGATCTGGGCGGTGACGCGGGGCGCGAGCCCGAGCGACGGCTCGTCGAGCAGCAGCAGCCGCGGCCGGGTCATCAGGGCGCGCCCGATGGCGAGCATCTGCCGTTCGCCGCCGGAGAGCGTCTCGGCGGGCCGGGCCCGGCGTTCGGCCAGCGCGGGGAAGAGCCCGTACACCTCGTCGAGCCCCTCGGCGAGCCGGGCCCGGCGCTCGGCGCGGCCGCGCCAGAGGCCGCCCAGGCGCAGGTTGTCGTGGACGCTCAGCTCGGTGATCACCCCGCGTCCCTCGGGCACATGGGCCAGTCCGCGGCGTACGGCGTCCTCCACCGGGAGGCGGGTGATGTCGTCGCCGTCCAGCACGATCCGCCCGGCGCGCGGGCGGACCAGCCCGTGGACGGCGCGCAGCAAGGTGGTCTTCCCGGCGCCGTTGGCCCCGAGGACGGCGGTGATGGAACCCCGGTCCACCGTCAGGGAGACCTCGTCCAGCGCCCGGACCATGCCGTAGCGGACGGCGAGGCCGTCGATCTCAAGCACGGGAGGACTCCTCTCGCGTCGTGTCCGCCGTCGCCTCGGTGACCTCGTCGCCGAGGTAGGCCTCGGTGACGAGCGGGTCGTCGCGTACCTCGTCGGGTGTGCCCTGGGCGATGGCCCGGCCGAAGTCCAGGACCAGGACCCGGTCGCAGACGCTCATCACGAGGTCCATGTGGTGCTCGACGATGACCACCGCCATCCGCTCGCGCAGTCCGCCGATCACCTCGCCGAGCCGGCGCATCTCGGCCTCGGACAGCCCGGAGGCCGGTTCGTCGAGCAGCAGCAGGCGCGGCTCCCCGGCCAGCGCGCGGGCCAGCGTCACCTGTTTCTGCACGCCGTAGGGGAGTTCACCGGGCAGCCGGCCGGCGACGTCCTCCGCCCCGAGTTCGCGCAGCACCGCCAGGGAGCGGTGCCGCAGCAGGCGCTCGTCACGGTCGGAGCGGGGCAGCCCGAGCAGCGCCGAGGCGAAGCCCGCCCGGGCGTGCCGGGTGGCGCCCACCATCACGTTCTCCAGCACGGTCAGCCGGGGGAACAGCCCCAGCCCCTGGAGCGTGCGGGCGATGCCGAGCCGGGCCAGCTGATGCGGGCGGGGCCAGGACACCGGGCGGTCCTGCCAGTACAGCGTTCCGGCGGCGGGCCGCACGAAGCCGCAGACCGCGTTGAACAGGGTCGTCTTTCCGGCGCCGTTGGGCCCGATCACACCGAGCACTTCGCCGGGCCGGACGGACAGGGACACCGCGTCGAGTGCGGACAGACCACCGAAGGAGACTCCGAGGCCGTCGATCCGCAGGAGGCTTTCCACCAGTCACCCTTCCTAGGGGAGTTCGGCGGGGCGGGGGAAGAGGGGCAGGGGCCGGAGGGGCGGGGCCGGTGCTTCCGAATCCGGACCCGGAACCAGACTTCGCATCAGAATCAGAATCAGAATCGGATTCGGTCCGGCCCAGGCTCCGCCCCGGACCGCGGACCGCAACGGCCCGCGGCGTGACCCCTGTTCAGTCGGGCCGGGACGCGGTCGCACCCGGCGGCCGGCCGGGCAGGGCGCGGCAGCGTGCGGACAAGTGGTGCCGGGTGTCGCCGAAGTACGTCATCACGCGGTCTCCAAGCGGGCAGGGCCGGTACGCCCCCGGATGCCGGGGCGCTCCGGGGTGGCCGCACGATACCGACTGGTCGGCATGTCGGGAAGAGGTGCTGCAGGTCACGGTTTTGAAGCGGTCCCGGCTCAACTGCCGCAGGAGTGGGCGCGGTCGGGGCTCACGGCTGATCAGGCGGGGTCAGACGCCGTCAGACGGGCCGCGCCTGCACCGTCAGCTCGCTCCACACCTGCTTGCCGCCGCTGAGCGGCAGCGTGCCCCAGGCCGTGGACACCGCCTCGACGAGGAGGATGCCGCGGCCGCCGGTGTCCTGCCAGCTCACGAGGGCGGGCTTGACGGGAGTGCGCGGAGAGCCGTCGCTGACCGCGATGCGCAGGCGGTCGCCGATGAGGGTGAGGTCGAGCCGGACCTGCCCTTGGGTGTGGACCAGGGCGTTGGTGACGAGTTCGGAGACCACCAGGAGCGCGGTGTCCACCTCGTCGCGGGGCAGCCCCCACGACCGCAGCGTGCGGCCGGTGAAACGGCGGGCGTGCGAGGTGGCGTCGGGCAGCCGCCACACCGCCCAGCTCTCACGGAGGGGCTTGACCGCCATGCCGTCGTAGCGCATGAGCAGCAGGGCGATGTCGTCGCCGCGGGTGGCGCCGTCCAGCAGCGCGTCGGCCATGAGCCCCAGGTGGCCGGGGTCGGTGCCGGAGAGCGCCTCGGCCAGCCGCCGCATGCCGTCGTCGTAGTGGAGCTCGGCGGACTCCACCAGCCCGTCGGTGGTCAGCGCCAGGACGGTGCCCGGGCGCAGGCGCAGCGGGATCAGCGGGAAGTCGGCGTGCGCGATGACGCCGAGCGGCGGCCCGCCGTCGCCCTCCACCGTCTCCGTCCCGCCGTCGGGCAGCCGCAGCACCGGGGGCAGGTGCCCGGCGCGGACGCACCAGCCGCTGCCCTCCTCCATGTCGATGGACACGTAGCAGCACGTGGCGAACAGATCGGTCTCCATGCCCATGAGCAGCCGGTTGGCGTGCGAGACCACGACGTCGGGAGGATGCCCCTCCACCGCGTACGCGCGGATCGCCGTGCGCATCTGGCCCATGAGCGTGGCCGCGCCCGCGTTGTGCCCCTGCACGTCGCCGATGACCAGCGCGACGTGGTGGTCCTGCAGATGGATGACGTCGTACCAGTCGCCCCCGACCTCCAGGCCGCCGGTGGTCGGCAGATAGCGGGCGACGGCGATGCCGCCGGGCAGTTCGGGCAGGCGGCGGGGGAGCAGGGTGCGCTGAAGGGTGGCGACGAGTTCGTGCTCGGCGTCGAAGGCCCGCACCCGGACCAGCGCCTGGCCGGCCAGACCGGCGGCGGCGGTCAGCACGGCCCGTTCGTCGGGGGCGAATTCGTGCGGGGAGTCCCAGCCGATCAGGCAGCACCCGACCACCCGTCCCGCGGCGGGCAGCGGGAGCACGGCCAGCCCCCCGGGGCCAACCCCTGCCAGCGCGGGCTCCACCGGCGTTCCCGGCGGGCAGAAGGCGATCCTGCCCTCGCGCAGCGCGGTCGCCAGCGTCGGCATCGAGCGGGTGGGGGCGTCCGGCCACTCCGTGCGCCACTCGCTGCGCCACACCTCGGGCCAGGCGCCCTGGTCCGCGGGGTCGAGCACGGTCACGACCAGCCGGTCGGTCTCCACCTCTGCCAGCGCGATCCGGTCGGCGTTGAGCGGCCCGCGCAGGGCCACGGCCACGACTTCGCTGACCTCCTGGACCGTCGAGGCGTTGGACAGGTCCGTCGCCAACTGCTGGATCCGGCCCACGTCGTTGACGCCCGCGCGCAGCCGGGAGGTGTCGCCGACGGTGCCCACCAGCCGCGCCGGGCGGCCGTTCGCGGCGAACACCACGTGCCCGCGCAGCCGCAGCCAGCGCAGTTCACCCGAGGGCCGGCGGATGCGGAACTCCAACTCGCGTTCACCGGTGGCCATGTGGCCCGGTTCGACCACGGACATGACGGTCGGCAGGTCCTCCGGCACGGTCAGCGCCAGCAGCGTGTCCACCCGACCGTCGAAGTCCCCCGGGGCCAGGCCGAAGAGCGCCAGGACCTCGTCGCCCACCTCGATCCGCCCGGAGTCCATGGCGAGGCTGAAACCGCGGGCCCGGCGGTCGTGCTGTGCCTCGGCCGGTTCGGCCGGCGGCGGCTCCTGCCGGGGGCGGGTGACGGCCCCGGCGTACAGCTCCAGGCACTGCCGGTCCTCGGCGTCGAACCCCGCCGGGTCGTCCGTGACGGCGACCAGGCAGCCCACGCCGTCCTCGTCGGCCCGCACCGGCAGCGCCAGCAGCGGCGCGTCGAACGGGGCCGCCCCGTCCGGCGGTTCGCCCGCCGCCGAAGTGCCGGAGATATCCGAGGTGTCCGAGGTGTCAGAGGCGCCCGACGTGGCGCTGACCGGCCCGCCCCGCCGGGCCGCGGTGGCCACGGGCGAGTTCCCGTTCGCCGGATAACCGTCCCGCAGGCCGTACAGCGTGCGGGGAACACCGGCCGCCGCGGCCAGGCGCAGCTCCCCGCCGTCCTCGGTGGGGAGGTAGACGGCGACCAGCGTCGCGCCGGTGAAGACCAGCGCCTGTTCGATGACGGATCTCAGGCGTCCGGACTGCTCCTGGTCGGCTCGGAGCGTCTTGAGCGCGAGCTCGGCCGACAGCGCCCGAACTCTGCGTCCCTTCGCGCCCTCGCTGACCACGTCGTCATTACACCGTCTCCGGGGCGCCCGCGCAGCCCGTGTGCGCGGAATCGTCACGCTCGGGAGCCGGAATCGACCAGTCCTTCCCGGAGCCGTTGCACCGCGGCATCGGGCAGTCGCAGGCCGTGGCGCACATAGCCGGTCACGTCGCCCCAGTCCTCGGTCACCGTGCGCAGCGCCGCCTCCAGATAGCGCGGGCGCGCCTCGACGACGGCCTCCGCGATCTCCGGGTCGCCGCCGGCCGCCGCGAAGCGCCGAAGTTCCGGGCGGAAGGCCTCGCGCACCGCGGGATTGACGGACAGGAACTCCCGCTCCACGACCGCGGGGTCCGCGCCCAGCAGCGTCAGCAGGACCGTGCTCGCCCACCCGGTGCGGTCCTTGCCCGCCGTGCAGTGGAAGAGCACCGGCCGCGCCGCTGGGTCCGCCGCGGTCTCCAGCAGGACGCAGTACGCGGAGCATGCCCGCGGCGACCGCACCATCCGCTCGTACGCCCGCGTCATCAGCTCCTCGGCCCTGCCCCCGCCGAGCTCTCGGTGCGCCCCCGCGGGGTCGTCGAGGAGGGCCGGCAGCCGGGCGGCCGGCAGGTCGGGGCTGTCGCCCAGGACATCGGCGACGAACAGCCGGGCGCCCTCGGGGAGGACGTCGGGGGCGGTGGTCCGCTCCTCGTGGGTGCGCAGGTCGACCACCGTACGGATGCCGAGGCCCGCGACATCCGGGTCGGCGCCAGCGTCGTAGCGGTCGAGCGGGCCGGAGCGCAGCACCACACCGGGCCGCACCTTGCGGTCCGGGCCCGCGCCCGCCAGCGGGATCCCGCCGAGATCCCGCAGGTTGACCACGGTTCCGGCGTCGATGGAGCTCCCGGTAGCCATGTGCTCATGGTGCGACGGGCGGGCCGCCCGCGCGATTCAGCGCCCGGGGAAGGTGTAGGTGTAACCGGCCGCGTCGAGCCGGTCGAGCAGCGTCCCGAGGGCCTGGACGGTCTGCGACCGGTCGCCGCCGCCGTCGTGCATCAGGATGATCCCGCCGGGCTTGAGCTCGGTGTTCACGTTCTCGAGGATCGAGTCGACGCCGGGCCGGCGCCAGTCCTCGGAGTCGACGGTCCAGCCGAGCGGGCGCAGGCCGTGGCCGGCGGCTATCGCGCGGATGGCGGGCGAGAAGTCGCCGCCCGGGGCGCGGTAGTACCAGAGCCGGTCGCCGGGACCGGCGGCGCGCGCGATGTCCTCCTGCGCGTCGACGATCTCGTGGCGGTTGTACGTGGCGGACTTGCCGCTCTGCGCCTCGTCGTGGTGGACGGAGTGGTCGCAGAGCCGGTGGCCGGCCGCGGTGATCTGCTTGACGAGGTCCGGGTGGGCCGCCGCGTTGGGGCCTATCTCGCAGAAGGTGGCCTTGGCGTGGTGCGCCGCGAGCACCTGGAGGACCTTCGGGGTCCACGTCGGGTCCGGGCCGTCGTCGAAGGTCAGCGCGACCGACTTCCCGCCGGTGTCCGTGCCGTGCTGGATGGACTGGTCGACGCCGCCGGCGGCGGGCGCGTGGGCCGGGGTGCCCGAGGCGGTGCGGTGCGGTGCCGGCGGGGTGGCCGGCCGTGCCGGGGCGGCGGCGCGGTGGTGCGTGGGCCGGGCGGGGGCCGCGGCGGTGGGCGCGGTGGCGGTCCTGCCGGAGGACGCCGCCGGGGGCGCGGGCGCCGGGGTGGCCGCGGTGTGCGCGGGGGAAGGCGTGGCGGGAGAGGCAGTCGAGCCCGACGAGGCAGACGGGGACGAGGCAGGCGAGGTCGGGACCGACGGGGAGGCGGAGGCGGTGGCCACGGTGGGCGCGGTCGCCGGCGCGGCGGCCGCCGTATCGGCCATGTGCCGGCTGCCGCAGGCCACCACCGAGGCTCCGGCGATCGTCACCGCGAGAACGCCGAGCGTCCGGTTCGCGCGAGTCGTCAGTGCCACGGGGGTACCTCCTGGTGCCGTTCGGACGCATGCGCCGCATGCGTGGATCAGCCCTCCACCGTAGGGGCCGCTTCCACCGCCGACCGCGGGCTTTGGTCCGTCCCAAGGTCCTTCTCCGACGGGACGTAAGTCCCTTCAGCAGCTTTGGCCAGAGGTGCGGGCGGGCGTACCGGCGCACCCGCCATGGCGCGCGGCCGATGTGACGGGTCGGACACCGCGCACGTGTTGCGCGGCCCGACCGGGCGGGTGATCGTTGCAGACGGGGAAGTCCGGCCTGCACGAGCATCCGTCAGTGGTCCAGACAGGGGTCGCCGCATGACCAGCACACACTTCGACGTCGTCGTCCTGGGCGCGGGCCCCGGTGGGTACGTCGCGGCCATCAGGGCAGCCCAGCTGGGCCTGCGGACCGCGGTCGTCGAGGAGCGCTACTGGGGCGGCGTGTGCCTCAACGTCGGCTGCATCCCGTCCAAGGCGCTGCTGCGCAACGCGGAACTGGCCCACATCTTCACCAAGGAGGCCAAGACCTTCGGCATCCGGGTGAACGGCGAGGTCACCTTCGACTACGGCGAGGCCTTCGCGCGCAGCCGCAAGGTGGCGGACGGCCGGGTCAAGGGCGTCCACTACCTGATGAAGAAGAACGACATCACCAAGGTCGACGGGCACGGCACCTTCACCGACGACCACACCCTCCAAGTGGCCCTCAACGACGGAGGATCACAGACCGTCACCTTCGACCACTGCATCATCGCCACCGGGGCCACCACCCGGCTGCTGCCCGGCACGTCGCTCAGCGAGCGGGTCGTGACGTACGAGGAGCAGATCATGTCGGACACGCTCCCGCGGAGCATCCTGATCGCGGGGGCGGGGGCCATCGGCGTCGAATTCGCGTACGTCTTGCACAACTTCGGGGTCAAGGTGACCCTCGTGGAGTTCCTGGACCGCGTCGTCCCGCTGGAGGACGAGGAGGTCTCGGCCGAACTGGCCCGCCGCTACAAGCGGCTGGGCATCGACGTGCTGACCTCCACGCGGGTGGAGGCGATCAACGACTCCGGCGACCAGGTCAAGGTCATGGTCACCACGGGCGGCCAGCGGCAGACCCTCCAGGCCGACAAGGTCCTCCAGGCCATCGGCTTCCAGCCGCGCGTCTCGGGCTACGGCCTGGAGCAGACCGGCGTCCGGCTGACCGAGCGCGGCGCCATCGACATCGACGACCACTGCCGCACGAACGTGCCGCACATCTTCGCCATCGGCGACGTCACCGCCAAGCTGATGCTCGCGCACGCCGCCGAGGCGATGGGCATCGTCGCGGCCGAGACCATCGGCGACGCGGAGACCATGCCGCTGGACTACGTGATGATCCCGCGGGTGACCTTCTGCCAGCCGCAGATCGCCAGTTTCGGATGGACCGAGGCCCAGGCCCGCGAACGCGGCTTCGACGTCCGCGTCGCCAAGTTCCCCTTCTCCGCCAACGCCAAGGCCCATGGCGTCGGCGACTCCGGCGGCTTCGTCAAGCTCATCGCCGACGCCACCCACGGCGAACTCCTGGGCGGCCACCTCGTCGGGCCCGAAGTCACCGAGCTCCTCCCGGAACTGACGCTCGCTCAGAAATGGGACCTGACGGCCACCGAACTCGCCCGCAACGTCCACGGCCACCCCACCCTCGGCGAGGCGGTCCAGGAGGCGCTGCACGGCCTCGCGGGCCACATGATCAACATGTGAGCCCGGCCGCCGGGCTCACGCGGGGCGGAGCGCCGGCGGGTGGATGGCCCCCGCGGTGGCCGAGAGCGGCATGCCGGTGCCGCCCCAGCGCAGCGCGACGATCTCGGCGCCGACGGACACCGCGACCTCCTCGGGCGTGCGCGCGCCGAGGTCCAGGCCGATCGGGGAGCGCAGGCGGGCGAGCGCCGCGGGGGGGACCGAGGTGTCGCGCAGGCGCTTGAGACGGTCCTCGTGCGTGCGGCGGCTGCCCATGACGCCGATGTACGCGGCGGGGCGCGTCAGCGCCTCCTCCAGCAGCGGCACGTCGAACTTGGGGTCGTGGGTGAGGACGCAGATGACCGTGCGGTCGTCGGTCTCGGTGCCGCCGAGATAGCGGTGCGGCCAGTCGACCACGACCTCCACCCCCTCCGGGAACCGCCGGGGCGTCGCGAAGACCTCTCGCGCGTCGCACACCGTCACGCGGTAGCCGAGGAAGAGCCCCATCCGCGCCACCGCGGCGGCGAAGTCGATCGCGCCGAAGACCAGCATGCGCGGCGGCGGGGCGAAGGACTGCAGGAAGACGGTCACGGCATCCTCGCGCCGCTCGCCGTGCGGGCCGTAGTGCCGCAGCCCGGTGACGCCCTGGGCCAGTCCGCCGCGGGCGTCGTCGGCGACCGCCGCGTCCAGACCCTCGCTGCCGAGGCTGCCGGCGACCGCGTCGGGCCACACGGCGAGCGCGGCGCCGCGCGGGGCGGGGCCGTCGAGCACGGTCGCGGTCACCACGGACCGGTGGGCCGCCACGGACGCGGCGACCTCGCCGAAGGCCGGATCGGTGGCGGGGGACACCGGCCGGACGAGAAGAGTGAGCTCGCCGCCGCAGGTCAGCCCGACCTCGAAGGCGTCCGCGTCGCTGTAGCCGAAGGTCTGCAGCCGGGCCTCGCCGGACTCCACGACCTCCTTGGCGAGTTCGAAGACCGCGCCCTCCACGCATCCGCCGGACACGCTGCCCACGACCTCGTCCCCCGGACCGACCGCCATCGCGGCGCCCGGGCCGCGCGGCGCGCTGCGGCTGACGTCGACGACCGTCGCCAGGCCGAAGGGGGTTCCCGTGGAGTACCAGCGGCCCAGCGCCGGGAGGATCTCACGCACCGACGGCTCCTCTCACACCCCCGCGCCGCAGGTCCTGCGGGACCGCGGCGCGACATGTGGTCCGTTACATCCGATACGCGCAACTGTAGGTCGCGCCCCGGACGGGTGCACGGCGTCGGAACCGCCGCTCCGGGCCCCTTGTGCCCTGCCATAGTCGGCGTAATGTTGATTACATGATTACGACTGAGCAGATGGAGGCGCTGCGCGGCTGGCTCGCCGGGCGGCTGCCGGAGGGACTGTTCGCCGAGCTCCTGGACGTGACCGTGGACCGCGAGGAGATCACGGTCGTCGGCCGCATCCCGGAGCCCGAGCTCGACGCGAAGGCGTCACAGGTGGAGCGCGAGGCCGCCCTGGACGGGCGCATCGCGGAGTTCAGGGAGCGCACGCGCGACGACCGCGTCGGCGTCGCCCGCGAGGCCGAGCAGCGTTTCGGCCGCAAGGTCTCCTGGGGCGTGGAGTGCGGCGGCCGCCGGGCGATGTACACCACGGTCTCCGCCCCCGTCATGACCCGGCTGCGCCAGCCGGAGCGGCAGGTGCTCGACACGCTCGTCGCGGCCGGCGTCGCCCGCAGCCGCAGCGACGCACTGGCGTGGTGCGTGCGCCTGGTCCAGCGCAACGCCGACACGTGGCTCGGTGACCTGCGTGACTCCCTGGAGCACGTTCAGCGCGTCCGTGCGCAGGGCCCTGACCAGGCCTGACACCCGGGCAGGTTTTGTTCCCCGCCCGCCCGCCCGTGTGCTCTGTGAAGTCACGCACCCCGGCGCGCGTTTCGGTGGGGTGCCGGGGTCGGGGCCTCCGGGGCTGGCCATTCTGGACAGCACATTTTGGTGCCTCGGGCACTCTGCGTTGGTTACTCCGGGTTGTGCACCCAAATATGCTCCACAGTCCAGAACGCCCACCCCTCCACCCCCGCCCCCTCCGTTTCGTCATGCGCCTGATCCCCAGTGGGGGTATGGAGGCGGCCGTGGCGCGGGCCCCCATTGGCGCAGCGCGGGCCGGGCAGACCCCGGAACTCAGATTTAGCTCAGAGGAATGGCGAACCTTGGGCAACCGCTCCGAGGGGTACGTAGGTTCCACCTGACAGCGCCTGAACGGGCGTTGGAAGACGGGGGGACCTTCACGTGGTGATGACATCGGTGCTGCGCGGGCTCGGACTCGGCGCTTTTGTGCTGTCCGTGGGGCTGCTTGCCGGATGTACCAGTGATTCCGGAGTGGCGGGCGAACCGCCTGCGAGCAAGCCGAAGCAGAAGAGCTCGGCGGCCGGATCGACTCTTGATGAAGAGCGATACAGCAAGCAACTGGCAGAGGTCCTCGGGACAGGGATCGCTCAACTCGACGATTCTTTCGTCGAATCCGGTAGTGAGCGTGTCAGCGACGGAATCCACACCTATTCGACACTGTCGCCCGGTAAGTCGTATTCCTTGGTGGTCGTCTGCGCCGGGAAGGGGAAGGTCGACCTCTCTGCGGGTGTGAAACCCCCGATCCGTCAGACCCTGCCTTGTGACGGCGTTCCTTTCACCCGACGCATCAAGAACGCGCCGGGGACCGTTGAGATCGACGCCACTGGAATGGCCGGCTCCGCTGGGATGGTGGCCTGGCGCGTCAGCACGCTCGACGGCTGATCTTTTCCCCTACCCGGCCCGCGCTGCGCCAACGGGGGCCCGCGCCACGGCCGCCTCCCTACCCCCCACCGGGGATCAGGCGCATGACGAAACCGGAGGGGGCGGGGTCGTAGGGGTGGGTGTTCTGGACTGTGGAGCATATTTGTGTGCGGTATCCGGGCAGGGATGGGATGAGCAGGTGCTGGAAACGCACGTAAATGTGCTGTCCAGAATGGCCAGCCCCGGAGGCCCCGAACCCGGCCCACCCCGCAACGCGCGCCGGGGTCACTGACTTCACAGGGCTGGGGGCACCCCCGGCCGAAGGTTGGGGGAGGGAGGGTCGGCGGGGAAAAAACCTACCCGGACCGCAAGCGCAATGCCGCGAACGCCCCCGCGGCAGCGGCCCGTTGCGACGCCCGACGCACCGGGCACGCCCCCAAGGACCGCAGGGCGCAGCCCCTGAGCGCCCCCGCCGCAAGCGCAGCGCACCCCGCCCGCGTACGGCGTAGATTCAGAGGCGTGTTGCGCATCGAGGACGGCCGGACGGGCGGAACGGTGGAACTGGAACCGGGACGCCGGGCACCGCTGAGAGTCGTGGCCTGCCTGCCCCCCGGGGGCGGTCCGCAGGCCGCGCGGGTGATCGTGACGGCCGACGCGCTCGCGCGCACGGTCGAGACCACAGGAGGCCAGGTGCTGCTCGCCGTAGTCGATGCAGCCGGCGCCTCCGGCGCCTCCGCCGCGCTCGGAGCCGCCCCCGCGGCGATCCGGGCGGCGAGCGTGGCCGAGGCCCAGGAAGCCCTGGCGGGCCGGGTGGCGGTGCGGGTCGTCGCCGCCGGTGGCGCGGACGACCCCGGCGACGAGGGGGAGGGCGTGCGTATGGACGTCGGCCCCGTCACCGGGCAGGCGGCCGCGGGACTGGAACTCCGGCTCGCACTGCTCGGCCTGGACCGCCGCGTGCCGGTGGAACTCACGCCGGCCACGCTCGAGGCCGCCGCCGCGCGGCTCGCCCGCTGGCGCCGGGCCGTCGCCCTGTGGGCGGAGGAGCCCTCCAAACCGATGTGCGCGCCGCACGTCGAGCGGATACGGGCGGCGCTGTCGTCCGACCTCGACACCCCGGCCGTGCTCGACGCCCTCGACGTCGTCGCGGCCCAGGCGGAACTGCCGCCCGGCTCGCGATTCGAGACCTTCGCGCACGTGGACCGCGTCCTGGGCCTGGAGCTCACCCGCGAGGTCGGCGGGGTGCGGCCGTGACCAGGCATCTCATCCTGCTCCGGCACGCCAAGTCCGCGTGGCCCCCGGACGTACCCGACCACGACCGCCCGCTCGGCGCCCGCGGCCGCCGTGACGCGCCGGCGGCCGGGCGCTGGCTGCGCGAGAACAAGCACGTCCCGGACCTGGTCGTCTGCTCCACCGCCGTGCGCACCCGGGAGACCTGGGAGCTGGCCGCCGACGCCCTCGCCACCCGCGCGGATCCGCCGGTCGCGTACGACGAGCGCCTCTACGCCGCCACCGCCCGCGCCATGCTCGACGTCCTGCGCGAGACGCCCGAGAGCGTCCGCACCGTCCTGCTGGTCGGCCACAACCCCGGCGTCCAGGACCTCGCCCTGCGGCTCGCGGGCGGTGCCGCCTCGGACGCCCTGCTCCGCGCCGCCGACAAGTTCCCCACCTCCGCGGTCGCGGTCCTGACCTCTCCCGCCCCGTGGTCCGCACTCACCCCCGACCAGGCCCACCTCGACGAGTTCGCCATCCCCCGCGGCTGATTCGCGCCGGGAAGGGTGTGTGCATGATCACATCGCCGGGGACGCCGGCCGGTGTGGGACTTGTCACGCCGGGCCGCCGGGCCCGCCCCGTCGCTCAGCCGGCCGTCGCGGCGAGAGCCGCCGCCGTGGCGGCGGAGAGGCGGTCGAGGTAGCGGGGGGAGAGCGGCGCGCGCAGGACGGCGAGACGCCAGTAAAGGGGACCCGCGATGAGGTCGAGGGCGAGGTCGGCGTCGGTGTCCTGCGGCAACTCGCCGCGGGCGATCGCGCTGTCGATGATGACGGAGGCGATGCCCCGCTGGGTGTCCCGGAGCGCGGCCTGGAGGGCCGCGGCGATCTCGGGGTTGCGGGAGGCCTCCGCGAGCAGGTCGGGGACGATCTGGGAGGCGACGGGGTGCCGCAGCGCCCGCGCGGTGATCTCCAGCAGCATGCGGATGTCGCCCAGGAGGGAGCCCGTGGCGGGGGCGGGGACACCGAGCGCGGCGACGGCGGAGACGACGTCGAGGACGAGCGGGAGCTTGGACCGCCAGCGGCGGTATACGGCCGCCTTCCCCACTCCGGCGCGGCGGGCGATGCCCTCGATGGACATACGGCCGTAGCCGACCGCCGCCAGTTCCTCGAAGACCGCGGCACGGATGGCCTCCGTGACGTCGTCACGGAGCACGGCAGCCCCGGCAGGGGCGCGACGAGAGGGGGCTGTGTCCGATGCCATGTGCGGCAGCCTACGCGACGTCGGGACGGAACGGTTGCGTTCCAGCGCTCGTGTGGTCTAACGTCTCGGTTACGACGGTACGGTGTCGTTCCGCTTAAGCGTAAACCCCCCTCGCACACCCCCTCCCTCGAACCCCCTCGAAAGAAAGCGCCGCCCCCGTGAGCCTTGACATCGAGTCCTCCTCCGCGGCCACCGCGCCGCCAGGCGCGCTGACGCCTGCCCCCGGCGAGCTGGCGGCCAAGTACGGCCTCTCGGTCAGCGGAGCCAGGCCCGGCCTGGGTGAGTACGTACGGCAGCTTTGGGGGCGCCGTCACTTCATCACCTCGTACGCCACGGCCCGCGTGCAGGCCCAGTACACCCGCGCCCGGCTGGGCCAGCTGTGGCAGGTGCTGACGCCGCTGCTCAACGTGGCCGTCTACTTCCTGATCTTCGGCCTCCTCCTGAAGGTCGACCGCGGCATCGACAACTACATCGCGTTCCTGGTGACCGGTGTCTTCGTCTACAACTTCACCTCCTCCTCGGTGATGGCGGGCGTCCGTGCGGTCGCCGGCAACCTGGGCCTGGTGCGCGCCCTGCACTTCCCCCGCGCCAGCCTGCCGATCGCCCAGACGATCATGCAGTTGCAGCAGTTGCTGATGTCGATGCTGGTCCTGATCGCCATCGTGCTGATGACCGGCGAGGTACCGCGCCCGTCGTGGCTGCTGGTGATTCCCGCGCTGTTGCTGCAGTTCGTGTTCAACGCGGGGCTCGCGATGGTCCTGGCGCGGCTCGGCAGCAAGATGACCGACCTGGCGCAGCTGATGCCCTTCGTCCTGCGTACGTGGATGTACACCTCTGGTGTCATGTACAGCATCAGCCGCTTCACGGAGCACGCTCCGGACGCCATCCGGCTGGTGCTGCAGGTGAATCCGACCGCCGTCTACATCGACCTGATCCGCTTCGCGCTGATCGACAGCTTCACCGCGGACCAGCTCCCGCCGCACGTGTGGGCGGTCGCACTGGGCTGGGCCGTCCTGACGGGTGTCGGCGGTTTCGTGTACTTCTGGAAGGCAGAGGAGCAGTACGGCCGTGGCTGACGAGCGCATCCCCACCGTGATTGTGGACGACCTGCACATCGTGTACCGGGTGCACGGCGCCGGCTCCGGGCGCGGCTCCGCCGTGAACGCGCTGTCGCGGATACTGCGGCGCAAGGCCAACCCGAACGTGCGCGAGGTGCACGCCGTGCGCGGCGTCAGCTTCACCGCGTACCGCGGCGAGTCCATCGGGCTGATCGGCTCCAACGGCTCGGGCAAGTCCACCCTGCTGAAGGCCGTGGCCGGCCTGCTGCCCGCCGAGAGCGGCAAGGTCTACACGCAGGGCCAGCCGTCGCTGCTCGGCGTCAACGCCGCGCTGATGAACGACCTGACCGGCGAGCGCAACGTGATGCTCGGCGGCCTGGCCATGGGCATGACCCAGGACGAGGTCAAGGAGCGGTACGAGGAGATCGTCGAGTTCTCCGGCATCAACGAGAAGGGCGATTTCATCTCCCTCCCGATGCGGACGTACTCCTCGGGCATGGCGGCCCGTCTGCGGTTCTCCATCGCCGCGGCCAAGACGCACGACGTGCTGATGATCGACGAGGCGCTGGCCACCGGTGACAACCGGTTCCGCAAGCGTTCCGAGGCGCGCATCCGCGCGCTGCGCGAGGAAGCCGGAACGGTTTTTCTCGTCAGTCACAACAACAAGACGATCCGGGACACCTGCAACCGCGCCATCTGGCTGGAGCACGGCACGCTGCGCATGGACGGTGCGACCGAGGACGTGCTGGCGGCGTACGACGAGTTCACCAAGGCCAAGTGACGCCGTCCGGCGAGAGCCGGACGGCGGTGCCAGACTGAGGGGCGGAACCGGGAAGACGGCACAGGGCAGCACGCCGTAGCGAAGGAGCCCGTCATGCTCACGACTCATTACGCCCACGGGGCCCCGAGCTGGCTCGACCTCGGATGCCGCCATCCCGGCGCGTCGGCCGCGTTCTACACCGGGCTCTTCGACTGGGACGTGCGGCCCCTGGGGCCGGAAGCGGGCGGCTACGGGTTCTTCCAGCTGGACGGGAGGACCGTGGCCGCCCTCGGTCCGTCAGCGGGCGAGGGCTCGTCCTCGGCCTGGACGCTGTATTTCCATGCGGACGACGCGGACGCCACCGCCAAGGCCGTGGAACAGGCGGGCGGCACGGTCCGCTTCGGGCCCTTCGACGTGTTCAGCAACGGGCGGACGGCGGGCTTCACCGATCCCGGCGGGGCGGAGTTCTCCGTCTGGCAGCCGCGCGACACCCGGGGCCTGGACGTGGTCACCGAACCCGGCAGCCTGTGCTGGGCCGAACTGTTCGTGCCGGACCCCGCGGACGCGATCGCCTTCTACGGTTCCGTCCTCGACTGGCAGGCGCAGGACATTCCCTTCGGCGACTCCGGCTACACGTTGCTGTCCACCTCCGACGGGGGCTCCACCCTGGGCGCCGTCGTGCGGATCACCGACGAGATGGGGGCGGCCGGGGTCGTGCCGCGCTGGCTGCCGTACTTCGAGGTCACCGACTGCGACGCGGTGGTCCGCGCGGCGGACCGGCTCGGCGGCACCGTGGTCATGGCCCCGCAGCACACCGAGGGCGTCGGCCGCTTCGCGCACCTGGCGGACCCGGCGGGCGCGGTGTTCGCCGTCATCGCCAGCCAGCCTCCGCAGACCTGACGGCCGGGCGGGCGGTACTCGGGGCGGTCCGCGGCGGAAACCGCTGGTCGGGGGCGTTGTCAGTGGCGCCTGCAAGACTCTGTGCGACCAGGGAAACACCCTCCGTCGAAGGAGCACCCCATGCTCAGCACAGACTTCCTCCCCGGCGCGCCCAACTGGCTCGATCTGGGAGCGCCGGACAGCAAGGCCGCCGCCGTGTACTACGGCGAGGTGTTCGGCTGGGAGTACGTCTCGGCCGGACCGGAAGCGGGCGGCTACGGCATGTTCAAGATCGGCGACAGGACCGTCGCCGGGATCGGCCCCGGCGACCCGAGCGCCGGCTCCGCCGCCTGGGAGCCGTTCTTCCGGACCCAGGACGCCGAGGCGACGGCCAAGCTGGTCGAGCAGGCCGGCGGCACCGTGCGCTACCCGGCCATGGACGTCTTCGACAAGGGCCGCATGGCGGGCTTCGCCGACTCGGCCGGCGCGAACTTCTGCGTCTGGCAGCCCGGCGCCACCAAGGGCGTCGACCTCGTCAACGAGCCCGGCAGCCTGTACTGGACGGAGCTGTACACCACGGACCTGCCCGCGGCGCTCGGCTTCTACCGCAGCGTCCTCGGCTGGAAGACCGACGACATGAGCGCCCCGGGCTTCACCTACGTGGTGGTCTCCCCGGGCGCCGGCGACGACAACGCGGGCCACGGCGGCATCGCGCCGCTGGAGGAGGCGCAGCTCGCCGCGGGCACCACCTCGCACTGGCTGCCGTACTTCACGGCGGCCGACGTCGACGCGACCGTGGCCAAGGCACTGGCGGCGGGCGGCAGTGCGCGGGTGCCCGCGACGGACATGCCCGGTGTCGGCCGCTTCGCCCAGGTCGTCGACCCGCAGGGCGCGGTGTTCGCGATCATCACGCCCGCGGACGACAGCGCGTTCTGAGGCCCGGTCCCGGCTACTCCGGCGGCGTCGGGGTGTCGTGGGCGGAGAACATGGCCTGGATGTCGAGCTCCAGCTTGATGGTCGGGCCGACCACCGCGATGCCCCGCGCCAGCATGTTCTGCCAGTTGAGGGTGTAGTCCTCACGGTGCAGTTCGGCCGTGGCGAGGGCTGCGCAGCGCAGTTCCTCGCCGTAGCCGCCGGTCGCCAGGCCCAGGTAGTTGGTGTCCAGGGAGACCGAGCGGCTGGTGCCGTGCATCGTCAGATGGCCCTGGACGGTCCACTTGTTGCCGGTGCGGCGCAGGAAGCGGTCGCTGGCGAAGTGGATGAAGGGGTAGGCGGCGACGTCCAGGAAGTCCGCCGAGCGCAGGTGGTTGTCCCGGGTGCGGTTGCCGGTGTTGATGCTCGCGGCGTCGATGCTGATCTCGACCTGCGAGTCCTCCATGCGCTCGGCGACCCGGATGCCGCCCTCGAAGCGGTCGAAGCGGCCGTGGACGTGCGCCATGCCGACGTGCTTGGCGATGAAGCGGATCGCGGTGTGCGGCGGGTCGAACAGCCAGGTGCCGGGGGGCGGCAGTTCCAGCCCGGGGGAGGAGGCCAACTGAATGGCGCCGATGGGGGATTGCAGCCCCTCGGCTATCTCCACGGTCCCGCGGTAGGGCTGCAGGCTCTCCGCGGAGACGACCACGGTGTACTGCCCGGGCGGCAGCGTCGCGAGGAATGTGCCGTAGGGGTCGCTGGTCGCCTTCACCCGGACGCGTCCGCTGCCCAGTTCGGACACCGTGATCTCGGCGCCGTTCATCGGGTGGCCCAGGGGGTCCAGCACTTGGCAGCTGATCAGTCCCGCGCCTCTGGCGATCGGCGGTGCGAGCACCGCCGCCTCCGTACCGTTGCGTGCCGAACGATTGCGCCGAAAGAGTGCGATGGCCATGCGATCACCTTAGATGGCCGCTCCACACAAGTGCGAATCGGCATTCCGGATCGCGGAGCGCCCCGTCAGTCGCGGGGTGCGGTGCCGTCCTCCTGGGCGGCGAGCCAGTGCCGGCGGCCCAGGTGGATGAGGAAGAGCTCCTTGCGGGCGGTGCGTTCGATGCGCTCCTCGGCCGCGGGATCGTCCGCAGGTGCCTCCATGAAGGCGATCGCGGTCATCAGCATGCGGTCCACATAGAGTTCGGCCAGCATGCGCACGTCCTCGCCGCGCCAGCCCGCCGAAATGGGCTGTGAGGCAAGGGCGGTGGCCACCTCCTCGGCGAACTGGTCCATCTCGGCGGCTATGGCCTCGCGTACCGCGGTGACGCCGCCGTGGCGCTCGCGCGCGATGAACCGGATGTGCGGCCGGTGTGCGCGCACATGGAGGGTGATCAGGCGCACGGTGCGGGCGATGACCTCTTCTGCGTCGTCCTGTTCGGCCATGATCGCCTGGATCATCGTGTGCAGACTGCTCAGCGACTCGCCGACCAGGGCCACCCCGAGATCGCTCATGTCCCGGAAGTGGCGGTAGAAGCCCGCGGGCGCGACGCCCACTTCGCGCGTGACGGCGCGCAGTCCCAGGCTGCTCAGGCTCTGGTTCTCCAGCAGCCGCAGGCCCGCGTCCAGAAGGGCCTGCCGGGTCTGCTGCTTCTGGGCCTCGCGGACCCCGAGGGTGTGACTCATGTCATCCAGTAAACAGCTGTTCGCCGAGTTTGGCGACACTAGACTACGGACTCAGTGAACAACTGTTATTCCAAGTGTTCACTCAAGCGTCTCTGCTCCGCTCCGCCCGTGCCACGCTCCGCCTCGGCCATCGCAGTCGTCGAGAGCGGTAGTTCGAGAAAGGCAGCGCCTCATGACGTTCCTCGTAGCCCTGGTCGCCATGGGGATCCTCCTGGGCACCGTCTCCTGCACCTCGTTCCCCGTCTTCCTCGTCGCCGCGGGCGTGATCGCCGCCTGGCTTCTCGTCTTCTCGGTCCGCGAGCGCCTCGGACACCACCGCCACCGCTGATTCCACGTCTCCCAGGGGGGATTCGACCCATGGACTCCTACATACCCGCGCGTGAGCGCGACGCCCGCTCCAAGGACGGCTCGGACGGCGCCGACGGCATGGCCGTCGCCTCGTTCATCCTCGGACTGGTCGGCCTGCTCGCCTTCAACATCGTGCTCGGCCCGTTCGCCCTCGTGCTCGGCGGTGTCGCCCTGGTGCGCGGCACCCGGCGTCCCGTGCGGGCCATCCTCGGCCTCGTCCTCGGCGCGGCCGATCTGATGGTGCTGGTCGTGCTGCTCACCATGAACAAGGGCCTTCTCCTGCCGTTCGGCTCCTGACGCCCCGCCGTCCCACCGCACCGCGCGGTGACCGGAACAGCGGGCCCGGGGTCCGGCAGCCGGCCTAGTTCCGGGTCCAGCCGGTGGCGGGCCAGTAGCCGTATTCCGGGCGGCCCTTGACGCCGCTGGTGCGGAACGGCCGTCCGCCGTCGGTGATGCGGAGGGTGCCCTTGTGCCCGCCGGAGGTCCAGTCGGCCTCCAGGTACCAGTCGCAGTCGCAGCCCTGCGTACGGGCGTCGACCCGCAGCACCAGCGGGTCCTTGTCGGTCACCTGGTACGGCAGGCGGACCGCCGGGACGGTGTTCTCGCCGTCGAAGCCGTCCCGGGGACGGGCGAGGGGGCGTGGGACGTCGAGGTCGACCGCGTACGTGGCGGGAGTGAGTGCCCCTCCGCACCCGTTGTCCATCGCGTACGAGGACCAGCGCAACGGGCCGCGGCGCTCCACCACCCGCACATGCAGCGCCTGCACGACCACCGGGGCCGTCGTGCGGCCGCGCACGGTGGCCTCGACGATCGTGGTGCCGCCGTGCACGGCGTCGAGAGCGGTCGCCCAGGCAGGGGCGTCCTGCGCGACGGGCGGCGGCGGGACGTCGGAGGACGGACGGTCGATCAGATAGCGGTGGTCGCAGCCGTTCTCCCACACATGCGACCGGACGCTCCACGTCAGCGGTTTGGCCGCTGCGGCCGGGGTGGAACCCGTTCCCGATCCCTTGCCCGAAGGAGAGCGCGAGGGCCCGCCGGACGACGGGGACACCGACGGCGCCGCCGGGGTGCCCGACGTGGAGGGCCGTGCCGTCGGGCTGCCGCTCCGCTGCTCCTCGGGCGTGGCGGCGGGGGCGGAGGCACTGCCGGTGCCGCCGGTCGCCGAAGGCGCGATGCGGGCCGCCTTGGCACCGCCGTCGCCGGTCGCATCGGTCATCGCCAGCGCCGCTCCCGTGAGGACGAGCGCCGCCACGGGAATCGCGAGCGCCGGGCGGGACAACCGCCCGCGCCAGGAACCGCGCCGCGCCGTCGCCCCGGTGACGGGCGGCGGGCCTTCCACCACGGGTTCCGGAACGGCCTCCGCTGCCTCCGTTGCCCCTGAGACCTCCCCGGGCGCTTCGCGCACTTCGGCGGCCGCCGGCTCCGTGCCGCCACCCCGGTTGCCGGCCCGCCGCGCCGCATCCGCCAGCACCCACCGGCGGTGCAGCTCGACCAGTTCCTCCGGGCCCGCGCCGCACAGCCGGGCCAGGCGTTCCACGACCGCGTAGTCCGCCGGCACGGCGTCCCCGTGGCAATAGCGGTGCAGAGTGGACGTGCTGACATGCAGCCGGTTCGCCAACTGCCCGTAGCTCAGTCCCGAGCGCTCCTTGAGGGCACACAGTTTCTCCGCGAACTGCCCGCTGCCCGCCGCCGTACCGGCCATCCCCGTGCCCCTGCCGTCGTCCCGCGTTCCCGGCACCCGTTCCAGGGCGCTCCCTTCTCCCCAGGCCAGGGTACGCGGAACCGTTCCGGCGTCCCGGATGACGCCGCATCCGTTGCCCTGCCGCGACCGTCCCGCGCAGGCTGGTGCACATCGACGCCGGGGCCCCGGCGCCGGCCTCACCACGACCGAAGACAACGACCACAGACAACGGGGACGCACCATGTACCAGCGCACACTGACCCGCCGGGCCGTCGTGACGGCCGTCGCCGCGACCGCCCTGCTGGGCCTCGGGGCCGCCGAGGCGGAGGCCACCGCACCCGCCGCCGCACCGAAGTTCCTGGCGGCCAAGGAGCTTCCGCCGCACCCCAGTTCACCCTGGTACGCGGGCCGGGTCACCCAGGGCCTGCCCGACTACCCGGTCTTCTGCCTGGAGCGCGGACTGCCGTCCCGCGGCGCCGCGTACCGGGAGTTCGGCACCGAGTACGACACCGGCGCCGTCCAGCTCACCTTCAAGGCGAAGAACTCCGTTGCCGCCCGCGACCTGGCCACCCGGCTCCGGGCGTCCGTCCGCGGCTGCGCCGCCCGCTTCGAGCGCCAGAACCCGAAAGGCGAGGCCGACTGGAAGGACTACGGCTCGATCGGCGTCGAGAACGGTGCCCACGTCTACGGCGTGCACACCGCGCACCCCGACTCCGAGCACGGCGTCGCGCTCTACGGCATCGGCCGCGACGGCCGGACCGTGACCGTCGTGAAGTGGAGCCAGATGGGCACGCTCAAGCAGGCCCCGGTCAAGGCCTTCAAGAAGACCACCAAGAGGGCCGTCGCCAAGCTCTACGGCTGACCTGGCCGGAGGAGCGCGGCACGACGGCACGCGGAACGCGGCGGCGGGGCACCGGGGGGAGCCCCGCCGTCGGCGCGTCCGCGTGTTCGTGCGTCCACGCGTCCGTCCGTTCATACGTCCGTACGCCCAAGCCCCGGCCCCCGACGGGCCGTCAGCGTCCATCCGCAGTAGCGGCGTCACCGATCCGGGCTGCGTCCGGCGCCCATCTGTGTCGGATCCCGGCCCGAAGGCCCCGAGCTGCGAGGATGCGGTCAACGGCCGTACCCGGCACGGGATCCCGATCTGCGCCGTGGCGGTCACCGCACCGGTTCGAGCCGCCGCGTCGAATGGCAGGGGCTGATCACCATGAGGGTCGTCGTGCTCCTGGGCCTGGTGCTGACACTGGCCGGTGGCCTGGACTACGCGCGGCGCCGGTACCCGGTGGCGTTCTGGCTGCTGGTCGGACTGCCGCTGACCTGGGGCCGGTTCCTGGCCACCTACGGCTCCACGATGGTCGCCTGCGGGCTGGCGCTGCCCCCGTCCCGGCTGCGGGCGTTCGCGGTGTGGATCACGGGCCGCCGGGAGGCCCAGCCGGTGCCGCCGAAGATCCGCAGGGTCAGCGGCTCGCTCATCGGGATGCGGGTGCGGCTGCGGCTTCCGGCGGGGCTCGAACCGGCCGATGTGGCCGCCGCCGCCGGCCGGCTCCGGCACGCCTGGGGCGTGCACGCGCTGAGCGTGGTCCAGATCAAGCCGGGCGTGGTGGAACTGCGCATGACCGGCTACGACGTGCTCCGCGACGTGCGCATGCCCCGCCGTCTCCCGTCCGGCCCGATGCTGGTCCCGGTCGCGCTGCGCGAGGACGGGACGACCTTCGTGCGCGACTACCGGCAGATCCCGCACACGCTCACCCTGGGCGCGAACCAGTCGGGCAAGACGATGTACCAGCGCAACCTGATCATCAACCTGGCCAGGCTTCCGGTGGCCCTGGTCGGCATCGACTGCAAGAGCGGCGTGGAACAGGCCCCGTACGCCTCCCGTCTGTCGGCCCTGGCCACCGACCGCGAGCAGGCGGCGAAGCTGCTGGACGCGCTGGTGGGGGAGATGGAGGACCGCTTCGACCTGCTCAAGAGCCACCAGGGCGCGGCGCTCGAGGAGCCCGAGGAGGAGGTCGCGGCGGACATCTGGGGGCTTCCCGCGTATGTGCGGCCGTTCCCGATCGTGGTGCTCGTGGACGACGTCGCCGAGCTGTTCCCGAACGCCACGACGAGCGACGAGGAAACCCGGGACCGCATGGTGGCGAACCTGATCCGGCTCGCGCAACGGGCCCGCCCGGTCGGCATCTACCTGGAGATCTGCGGGCAGCGGTTCGGGCCTGAGCTCGGCAAGGGCGCGGGCATGCTCCGCGCCCAGCTCACGGGCCGGGTGGTGCACCGGGTCAACAAGCAGACCGCGGAGATCGGCCTGGCCGACATCGCGCCCGAGGCGATGAAGGCCGCGACGTCGATCGCCCCGGACCGGGCCGGCCTCGCGGTGGCGGGAGACGCCTCCGGCGGCTGGTCCCACATCCGTACCCCGCTGGTGTCGATCGCCGAGACCGCCGCGGTCTGCCGTGCCCACGCCCATCTGGTCCCCGACCTCCCGGCCCTGGACCCGTTCCGGCCCTACGCCCCGGAGGCCGCCCAAGACGCCGCCCTGGACGCCGACTCGGACCCGGCCGACCCCCCGTCACTGCCCCGGCCCCGGCCGGGGACGGAGTGACACCGCGCCCAGGTGCGGACCCGGGCCCGAACGGCCGCGGGAAATGGATTTGGTGCTGGGGCCGGCACCCCGTAGGGTGGTGTTCACCGACGCGGGGTGGAGCAGCTCGGTAGCTCGCTGGGCTCATAACCCAGAGGTCGCAGGTTCAAATCCTGTCCCCGCTACTGAAGCGGAGGGCCCGGTGCGAAAGCACCGGGCCCTCCGTCTTTCCTGCCTCTCGTCGGGGTGCGCGTGCGGGGATGCACGCGGTGTCACCGCCTGCGCACGGGATGGTACGGCGGTACGTCCCGCCCGGGCTGGTAGTGCGGGCCCTGCCGGATGTGGTGCACGACCACCACCAGGTCGATCGCGGCGGCCAGTGCCAGCACCCCGAAGAAGATCGCCCAGCCCATCTGCCCGAGGACCGAGAAGATCACCGTCCCGGCGATCGCCCAGACCAGGCCGAAGGCGGCCAGTCCCAGTCTCATCCGCAGGGCGCTGCGGGCCTGCAGAGGTTCGCTTCCGGTACGTCCCAGATGCATGGAAACCACTCCTCACCGGAGACCTACCCGCGTACTCTCGTGCCATGACGTGGCGACATTGATCCGCACGGAAGTCCCCGGAATCCATCCTCGCGCGCAGGCTGTACGCGTACGCCTTCCTTGAGGACCTCATCCCGCTCTACCCGGTGTACGCGGTGCTCTTCGCCGACTCCGGGCTGTCCGAGGCCGGGATCTCCTCGCTCTTCGCCCTCTGGTCGCTCACGGCGTTCGCGCTGGAAGTGCCGTCCGGGGTGTGGGCCGACCGCTTCTCGCGGCGCGCGCTGCTCTTCGCCGCCCCACTGCTCGCCGGGGCGGGCTTCGCGCTGTGGACGTATCAGCCCGGCTACGCCTCCTTCGCGGCCGGATTCGTGCTGTGGGGCGCCGGCACAGCGCTGCGTTCGGGGGCGCTTCAGGCCCTGGTCCACGAGGGGCTGACCGCGGCCGGTGCGGGGGGTGCGTACGCGCGTCTCATCGGCCGTTCGCAGGCTGTCGGGACGACGGCCGCGCTGGCGGCGACCGCCCTGGCCGGACCGTTGCTGGGGGCGGGCGGGTACCGGGCGGTCGGGCTGGCCAGCATCGCCGTGACGGTGCTCACGGCGCTCGCCGCCCTCCGCCTGCCCGAGCGGCGCGGCGGGCACGGCGGGCCGGCGCAGGACGAACCCGGTGATGGCGGGCTGCTGCGCGAAGCGCTGGCGGAGGCCCGGCACACGCCGGGGGTGGCGTGGATGCTCGCGGTGGTCTCGCTGCTGGCGGGTGCGGCCGCGCTGGACGAGTACGTGCCGCTGCTGGCGCGGGCCACCGGCGTGGGCGCGTCGCTGGTTCCGCTGCTCGTGCTCCTGGTCACCGCCGGCGCCACCGCCGGCGGCTGGCTCGCCGGACGCGGCATGCGCTGGGCCCCGGCGGCCCCCGCGGCGGCCGCGCTGTGCCTGGCCGCCGGCGCGGGCACGGCGAGCGGTCATCCGGCGGGTCTGGTGGCCGTCGCGGTGGCGTTCGGCGTCTTCGACTGGGCGGGTGCCGCCGCCGACGCCCGCCTCCAGGAACTGCTCGGGGACCGCACCCGCGCCACCGTGACCTCCTTGGCGGGCCTGGGTTCCGAGGCCGCCGCGCTGCTGCTGTTCGGCTTCTGGGCGCTGGGCTCACGCTGGGCCGGCCCCGCCCCGCTGTTCGCCCTGGCAGGGCTGCCGTTCCTGGTCGCGGCCCTGTTCCTGTGGTGGCGCAACATTCCCCGGGGCCCACGTCGTCAGTGAGGTGAAGGCGCGCCGGAAGACGATCACGACCAGCGGACGGGACGGATCACCGGGAGCGGCCTGCCCCCCCCGGCGGGCCGCGCGGGGCGGACAGCTTCTGCGCGGCGGTCGCCGGCTGGGACGACTCACCTCCCGTGCGGGCCGGACCGGCCTACACTCCCGCACTGTTGATCCGTCGTCCGACCCGTTCAGGGGGAGCGCATGTCCCAACTTCCGTCCCGGCGCGCCGCGTTGCGCGCAGTGGCCACGACCGCCGGTGCCGTCGTCATCGGCTTCGACCCGGCAGGCCGCAACTGGGCCGTGGCGGCGCCCGGCGCGGAGCGCGGGGACGCGCTGGTGGGGCTGCCGCCCCTGGACGGGTCGCTGCTGACCGACGACGCCTCGCTCACCGCGGCCGCGGACGACTTCGGGCACGTCGTGCACCGCAGGCCGGTCGCGGTGCTGCGTCCGGGGTCGGTGGACGACGTCGTGGCGATGGTGCGGTTCTGCAACCGGCACGGCCTCAAGGTCGCCCCGCGCGGCCAGGGCCACGGCACGAACGGCCAGGCGCAGGCCGACGGCGGGCTCGTCATAGAGACCGCGCCGCTGGCGGGGATCGGCCCGGTCGGCCCGCACAGCCGTACCGTCACGGTGGGCGCGGGCGCCAAGTGGAGCGATCTCACCAAGGCGACGCTCGCACACGGCCTGACGCCGCCCGTCTTCACCGACTACCTCGAACTGTCCATCGGCGGCACCCTATCGGTGGGCGGCCTCGGCGGTCAGAGTCACCACCACGGCGCACAGGCCGACAACGTCACCGAGTTGCGCGTCGTCACCGGAGCGGGCGAGCTGGTGCGCTGCTCGCCGACCCGGCACCCCGACCTCTTCGACGCCGTGCTGGCGGGGCTCGGCCAGTGCGCGGTGATCGTCTCGGCCACCGTCCGGCTGCACAAGGCGCCGACGACGGTCCGGCACTATCTGCTGCCCTATGGCGACCTGGAGACCTTCCTCGCCGACCAGCGCCTGCTGGCCACCGACGGCCGCTTCGGCTACGTCGAGGGCCAGGTCGTGCCGGACGCGAACGGCGCCTTCAACGGCTACGTCCTGGAGGCCGTGTCCTACGACGCACACCCGGACGACGCCGTGCTCCTGGCGGGCCTGCGCCACGACCCCGCCGGCGTCCAGGCGGAGAACCTGGACTACTACGCGTTCCTCGACCGGCTGGCCGCCTCCGTCGAGGCGCTCAAGGCGGCCGGCCTGTGGGCGTGGGCGCACCCGTGGCTCAACCTGCTCATCCCCGGGGCGCGGGCCGCCGCCGTCGCCGGGGACATCCTCGGCGCGCTGACCCCGGCCGACCTCGGTCCCGGCGTCGTGCTGCTCTACCCCCTACTGCGCGAGCGGCTGCACCGGCCGCTGCTGCGCATGCCGGACGACCCGGTCCCGTACCTGCTGGCGGTGCTGCGCACCACGCCGCCGGAGGACACCGCCACCGTCGACCGCCTTCTGGCCGCCAATCGCGCCGCCTACGAGACCACCCGTGCCGCGGGCGGTACCCAGTACCCCGTCGGTTCCGTCCCGTTCGGCCGGGCCGACTGGCGGGCGCACTTCGGTCCGGCCTGGCCCGCCCTGGCGGAGGCGAAGCGGCGCTTCGACCCGCGGGACGTGCTGGTCCCGGGGCAGGGGATCTTCTGACGGGGCAGAGGTGACCCCGTGACTCGGGCGGCCGCCCGGTCCTCGCGACCGGCGCGGCCGCCCTTCGCATGCCTGGACTTCGACTCAATGTGCAACCGATTGGTTGCGGATTGGGTCAATGTCGTGCAACCATGGAGTTGCACGTAAGGTTGTCGTCGATGGAGGTACGGCCATGAGCAGCGAGACCCAGGACCGGATCGAACGCGAGATCAGCATCGGAGCGCCCGTCGAGCGCGTGTGGGAGGTGCTGACCCGCCCCGAGCACATCGGCCGCTGGTTCGGGCAGGACGTGGGCGGCAGCGGCGAGCCCAAGTCCATGGACCTGCGCCCGGGGGGCATCATGCGCCTGGACCACGGCGCGGGCGTCTACCCGACGCGGATCGTGAGCGTCGAACCGCCGCGCTACTTCGCCTATCGCTGGGCCGGCGCCTTCCCGGGCGTGGAGGCGGCGGAGGACAACTCCACGCTGGTCGAGTTCACCCTCACCCCCGAGGGGGAGGGGACGCTCCTGCGGGTGGTCGAGAGCGGCTTCGCGGCCCTCGACATCCCCGAGGAGCGCATCCCGGACGCCGGGTACGAGAGCCACTCTCAGGGGTGGACGCAGGTCCTGGCCGGCATCGGCACGTACACGGAGAAGCTGCCCGTATGACCGACCGTCAGGCGGGCGGCGAGGAGGACGTCTTCGCCGCGCTGGCCGATCCGATGCGACGGCGCATCCTGGACGCCATTGCCGGGCACGGTGACGCCACCGCCACCGTGCTCGCCGCCGAACTGCCCGTCACACGGCAGGCGATCGTCAAGCACCTGGCCGTCCTGGATCAGGCGGGGCTGGTCGCCGGACGCCGTGCGGGGCGCGAAATGCGCTACGTCGTACGGCCGGAACGGCTCATCGCGGCGGCCCGGTGGATGGACCGGGTCGCCGCGCAGTGGGACGCCCGGCTCGACGCGATCAAACGTCTCGCAGAGGAAACCGGCGCCGCGCCCCCGGTGTAGCCTGAGCGCCGTGAACGGGGAGAGACCGCCTGACATGTTCTCCGGCCGCAAAGACGACGGCCGGATCAACTGGCGAGTGGGCTCGCTGCTGGTCGTCGTGAACGTTGCTCTGCTCGCGCTGGGCGTGGGCTCCACCTTCTGGTTCTTCGGCCAGGACATCGGCATCGCGGGGCTGTCGGTGGCGCTGCCTGCGATGAGCCTGTGCACCTTCCTGGTGCTGTTCACCGACTCGCGCGACGTCCGCACCGCCGTGATGTCCGCCTTCACCGTCCTCTACTTCGGCTTCGTCGCGGCCTCGTTCAACAGCGACGTCGCGCGGGCGATGGCGGACAAGACGGGCTTCCTGGACGACGTCTACGACAGCTTCAACACCTTCATGATCGTGATGGTGGGCTTCTACTTCGGCGGCAAGGCCGCGGAGAAGGTCGTGGAGAAGAAGGCGGCCGCCGCCCTGACACCCGAGCAGCCGGTTCCCGGCCCGGCCCTCGTGTCCGCCTCCGGGCCGGGCAAGGACGACGGCGGTACCGTCACCCCGCTTACGCCCCCTGCGGCCGCGATGGACGGCACCAGGGCCTGAGCGCGTACCTCCGGGCCCGCAGCGCCCGGGAACCGGCCGCGTACGCCCGCGAGTTCGCGGGCACGCCGCTTCGGCGGGCGGCCGGACGTCATCCCGGGATGATCAACTCGATGCCGTAGGCCGCGACCGCCAGGCACGCCGCGAAGCACAGCGCCGCCGAGCCGAGGGCGACCTTGCGGTGGACGCCGTGCGTCTCCTCCGCCCGCGTCGTGTCCTCGGAACCGCCGCCGGCGCGGCCCCAGGCGGCGATGCCGAGCGAGAACATCACGACCACCACGATCGTGATGCCCAGACTGGCGCCGAACACCGAACCGAGACTGCCCCACTTGATGTGCACCCGTCGCTCCTTGCCGCTCAGACGGCCGACCGCTGCGCGGCCTCCGGCACCCGGGGGCGCTCCTCGTTCACGTTCTCAGGGGTGACCGGCCGCCGGCGGGACAGGAGGTAGAAGCCGGTGGCGGCGGCCAGGGCGGTGCCCGCGACCAGCCCGACTCCCACGTCCCCGTGGCCTGCGACCCAGGCGGCGACACCGCCCACGGCGGCCGCCGCGGGCAGGGTCAGCACCCAGGAGACGGCGATCCGCCCGGCCACGCCCCAGCGCACCTCGGCGAGCCTGCGGCCGAGCCCCGCGCCGAGGATGCTGCCCGTGCAGACCTGGGTGGTCGACAGCGCGAAGCCCATGTGCGACGACGCGAGGATGACGGCCGTCGCGCTGGTCTCGGCCGCGAAGCCCTGCGGGGCCTGGATGTCGGTGAGCCCCTTGCCCATGGTCCGGATGATCCGCCAGCCGCCCACGTACGTGCCCAGTGAGATCGCCAGCCCCGCGCTCAGTACCACCCACCACGGCGGCCCCGCGCCGTGCGTGAGCACCCCGGCGGAGATGAGGGACAGCGTGATGACGCCCATCGTCTTCTGCGCGTCGTTGGTGCCGTGGGCCAGCGCCACGAGCGAGGCCGACCCGATCTGGCCCCCACGGAAGCCGCGGCCGACCTCGCGCTCGGGTGTCCGCCGCGTGATCACATAGGCGAGGTACGTCGCCAGCAAGGACACCACACCGGCCACGACGGGCGAGGCCACCGCAGGGACGACGATCTTCTCGACCACCTCGCCGACGCGGACGGCGGAGCCCCCGGCGCCCACCCAGACCGCCCCGATCAGCCCGCCGAACAGGGCGTGCGAGGAACTGGAGGGCAGCCCCACGAGCCACGTGAGCAGATTCCACAGGATCGCCCCCACCAGCCCGGCGAAGATCATCACCAGGGACACCTTGCCGTCGTCGACGATGCCGTTGGAGATGGTCTTGGCGACCTCCGTGGACAGGAACGCGCCGAGCAGGTTCAGCACCCCGGCGATCGAGACGGCGACCCGCGGCGCGAGCGCGCCCGTGGCGATCGAGGTCGCCATGGAGTTGGCGGTGTCGTGGAATCCGTTGGTGAAGTCGAATGCGAGCGCCGTGACGATGACCACCACGAGCAGGAACGTCACTGAGCCCACCGGGGACCTCCCGCCCGGCCGCGGGGAGGCGGACCGGACCCTTCGTGCAGATGTCGCGTCGGGATTTCACGCTAAGCGGCGGGCCGGCGGCGCGCACCGCCCGCGCCGCCATACGGGGACGGCTCGCGCGTCGTCCCCCGAAACCGATGGCGCCCGCCAGGGCCGCGGGGGCTCGACGCCCGCATCCCGGAGAAGCCGGCCGGCGCAGACCGAGGACACCGTGACGGTGGATCAGGCGTACCCCCGCAGCCCCACTCACGTGGGCGCGCTGCCTCACGGCAGACGTGCGCGGGGCCGTGTGTCCGGGTCGGCGGCCGCCGTTCGGATCACCCGAGGCGGCCCTTCAGGTGATTGCCGGACGCTTCATGAGCCGGGCGGCCGTCGCAGGGTACGACGTCTCGGCAGAGGGACAGACCCGGAACGCCGTGAGGAGCTTGGCGATGTACGCAGCAGTCCGGCGGTACGAAGGGGTGACGGATTCGGCCGAGGCCGCACGACTCGTGAACGAGGGATTCGTGCCGCTCATGCGCGAGGTCCCCGGCTTTGTGGCCTACTTCTGGATCGACACCGGAGACGGAGCGATGGTCTCGACCAGTGTCTTCCAGGACCGGGCCGGTGCCGACGAATCGATCGCGAGGGCAGCGGACTTCGTGCGGGAGCACCTCGCGTCACTGCTGCCCAACCCTCCCCGGGTCATGGCCGGCGAGGTGGTGGCTTCCGCATGACGTGCGCGCCGTCCGGGGTTCAGCGCGCGTCCAGCTCCGCGATGAGCCGTTTCGGCGCGATGACGCGGTAGCTCTCCTCCACCCACTCGCACAGCACCTCCGCGGCCGGGGTGCCCTCGGCGAGCGGGACACGAACCCACCCGGCCTTGCCGAGCCCGTAGCCGGCGGGCTCGGCGCCGGGTACGGACATGGCGTGCTCGTGGATCTCCGCGTCCTTGAGCTTCACATTGATGCCGGGCGGGTGGCTGCCGTCGTCGACGCCGAGGAAGACGAAGACCTTCTTGTTGACCTTGACGACGCTCTCGCCCCAGGGGAACTCCTCCTCGGCCCCCGGCAGGGCGAGGGCGAACGCCCGGACCTTCTCCCGGACGGCGAGCGGATCGCGGGCGACGGTCACGGGGGCCTCCTTATGAGGGGCGGTCAGGCGGCGTCAGCCCGATCGTAGGCGCAGGGACGGACGGGGCGTGGACAGGATCACCGGCCATGCGCGGACGTAGTGCAGGGGCAGTCGCCCCGCCTCGGCAAGGCGGAAATGCCGGTTCGAATCCGGCCGGGTCCCCGATAGGATCATCGGCAATGCCCGGACGTAGCGCAGCGGCAGGCGCACCGCCTTGCCAGGGCGGAGACGCCGGTTCGAATCCGGCCGTCCGGGCAGTGCGGGGTACTCGGGTCCGTAGCGCAGAGGCAGGCGCGCCGCCCTCTCAAGGCGGGTACGCCGGTTCGAATCCGGCCGGACCCACATCACGGTGGCACGAGCGGGCGGGAGCAGTGGGGGAGACCGGCGGGGAGACGGACGTCATCGGCGAGGCCGAACTCGCGGCATTCGACGCGGTGGTCGGCAAGCTGCGCGCGCTGCCGGTCGACGATCCGGTACGGCTGCGGGCCGAGCAGGTCGCCGGGTCGTTCGTGCGGGACGGGCGGCTGCGCCGCCGCAAAACCCGGCGCGATGAGCGGAGTGCCGCGGACGCCGAGGTCGTCGCGGCGACCGCCACCGGCGCCCTGGCCCGGCGCGAGGACGCGCCCCTGGACACGGACGGCGGCGCCGCCGAGACCGTGGGGGAGTTCGCCCGGCCGCGGCGCTGCTACGTATGCAAGGCGCACTACCGACAGGCCGACGCCTTCTACCACTTGCTCTGCCCGGACTGCGCCGTCGACAACTCCGCCCACCGCCGGGCGCGCGCGGACCTGACCGGGCGCCGGGCACTCCTCACCGGCGGGCGGGTCAAGATCGGCTTCCAACTGGCCCTGATGATGCTGCGCGACGGGGCCGAACTCTTGGTCACCAGCCGCTTCCCGCAGGACACCGTGCGCAGGTTCCGTGCCGCGCCCGGCAGCGAGAACTGGCTGCACCGCCTGACCGTCGTCGCCGTCGACCTGCGCGACCCGCGCCAGGTCGTCGGCCTGTGCGAGCGCCTGCGGGAGACGGGCGAGCCACTGGACATCCTGGTCAACAACGCGGCGCAGACGGTGCGCAGGCCTCCCGAGGCCTACGCCGCCCTCACGGCGGGGGAGCGGCTGCCGCTGCCGGCGGGGCCGCGGCCCAGGGCGATGCTGACCGCCCCCGGTTTCGGGGCGGCCCTCGCCCTGCCCGCCGTGAGCGGCCCGGCGGCCGAACTGGTGCTGGCCGAGACCGACGAGGCCGGGCTGCTGCCGGACACGGCGCCGCGGAACTCCTGGTCGGCGGAGCTCGGCGGGCTCGACCCGGCCGAGGTCCTGGAGACCCAGCTCGTCAACTCCCTTGCTCCCGCGCTGCTGTGCGACCGGTTGCTGCCGCTGCTGCTCGCCTCGCCGCGGCCACGCCGCTACATCGTCAACGTCACCGCCGTCGAGGGCCGCTTCGCGGTGCGCAACAAGACGCCCGGCCATCCGCACACCAACATGGCCAAGGCCGCGCTCAACATGCTCACCCGCACGAGCGGGCCGGCCTTGGCCGGGCACGGTGTCCACATGTGCAGCGTCGACACCGGGTGGATCACCGACGAGAACCCGCACCCTAAGAAGCACCGGCTCGCCGGCGCGGGCTTCCGCACCCCGCTGGACATCGTGGACGGCGCGGCGCGCGTCTACGACCCGATCGTGCGCGGCGAGGCCGGGCACCCGGTGTCCGGCGTCTTCCTCAAGGACTACCGCGAAGCCGAGTGGTGACATGACGGATGGGCGACATGACGGATGAGCGACATGACGGGTGAGCAGCGGCCCCACGCGGGCGTCCCGGAGGTCGTGCCGCGCCCGCGTACCGACCTGGAACCCCTGCTCGGCTGGCTGCGCGGCGGCGAAGGCGTGACGCGGCGGACGGACTTCCCCGCCGGGACCGCCCTACCCGACGGCCGCCTCGACCTGTGCAAGCAGGCGCTCGGCGCCGAGGGAGCCGCGGCCGTCGCCGAGGCGCTGCGGCAGGCCCCGGCCACCGGCGCCGTCCGCCATCTGCTGCTCGGGACCGACGGCCTCGGCGACGCGGGCGCCGCCGCCGTCGCCGAACGCACCGTGGGCACCGCGGTGGAGACGCTCTACCTCGGCTGCAACGGCATCACCGCCGGCGGCGCCTGCACCATCGCCGACAGCCTGCGGGCCTCGCCGCAGGCCGTCACCGGAGTGTGGCTCAAGCGCAACCCGCTCGGGCCGGGCGGCGGCGAGGCCGCGGCCGGGCTCGTGGAGGCGGCACGCTCGCTGCGCACCTTGGATCTGGTGCAGACCGGCCTGGACATCGCGGGACTGGTGCTTCTGGTCGACGCGTTGCTCGTCGCGGCCCGCGAAGGGCGGGGCGTCGAACGGCTCTTCGTCGGCGGCAACGCGCTGGGAGCGGCCGGGGCGGCCGTTCTCGCCGGCCTGGTCACGGACGGCGCGGTCGGCGAGCTGTATGTCTCCGCCGCCCGCCTGGGCGACGAGGGCGGGCTGATCCTCGCCGAGGCCCTGCGCCGGGCACCGCACGGCCGGCTCACCCGGCTGTCCGTGGCGAGCAACGGCATCGGCCCGCGGGCCTGTGCGGCACTGGTCGCCGCCGCGGCCGCCTCCGGCGTCGAACTGCTCGACCTGGGCCGGGTGCGTGCCGCCGCTGTCCTCGGCGCCGCGGACAACCGCGTCGACACCCCGGCCGCCGAGGCCGTCGCCGCTGCCCTGGCCGCCGCCCCGCACCGGCTCGGCCACTTGGTGCTGGCCGGCACCGGCGTGCGCAGCCGCGAGGCCCACCGCCTCCTCGACGCGGCACCCGGCGCGGCCACGCCCACCCGCTTCGTGCTCGGCAAGGGCGTCGCGACCAGCGTCCGGCAGCGCCTCGACGCCCTCAGCGCGCACATCCCGTACCCCGCGGTGCCCGACGCCGTGGCCGCCGTCCGCAGCGTCCATCGCACGCCCCGCTGACCGGCGGCCGACCCGTCAGCGGGGTATGCGCGCGAACGTCTCGATCCAGAAGCGCTGCGCCTCCTCCGAGGCGCCGACGAGATACGTCGAGCGCAGCTTCGGGGGCAGCAGGGCGACCAGCCGGGTCACCACCTTGCGGTAGCGCTTCAGCTGCGACAACTCGGCGTTGGCGATGATCTGGTGGACGATGTCGCTGTCGTTGTTGCCCTCGGTGGACTCCTCGCGGGCACCGCGCAGTCGCGCCTCCCACCCCGCGACGTCCCCGGCCAGTTCGCGCAGCCCGGTCACCGACCGCCGGGCGAGCCGGTCCATCAGGGCGGTGAGCGGCACCGGGGCGTACTCGCCGTCGCCGAGGTAGACGGTCGCCATCTCCAGGGGCAGGCAGCGCTGGTGGAGCTTGATCAGCCGCTCGATGGTGCGCTTGGTGATCCACGCGCGCCCGTCCTCGTCGATGTCGTGCTTCCACCACTCCAGCACGGTCTCCGCGACCGCGCCGTAGCGGGCGATCAGCCACTCGTTGGCGGGGATGTCGCCCGGCTCCACCGTCAGGGACGCGGTGAAGCGGGTGGCCTGGGCGATGTTGTTCCGCGAGACGAGCAGCTTGCGGCCCAGGTGGTAGGGCGGGTTCTGCACGGCGATCTGGGCCCGGAGGTTCTCGATCGGGCGACCCGCCAGCGACCACTCCTGCGTGATCTCCATGAGTTTGGCGAAGGCCGCCTTGTCCTTGGGCCGGTTGTACTCGTCCCAGACGACGGCCTTCGGCGCGGCGCCGGTGAAGACCGCCGCCAGCAGGTTCTCCAGCGAGCCGTCGGGGCCCGGGATGGGGGCGCAGAGGTCCTCGACGTTGGTGACCGGCAGGGAGAAGTACAGCGGGTCGCGGCCCAGGCCCTCGCGCAGGGTCTCGCGCACCAGCTCGGTCTTGCCGCAGCCGGGCGGGCCCTGCAGCAGCACCGTCCACCGGTTGCGCAGCGCCGCGCGCACCACGGAGCGCACCGGGTCCGGGACCGTCGCCGGGTTGGGGACGCCCAGCGCCTTGGCGATCCGGTCCAGGATCTCGGCCGTGCGGTCCGGGCCGGGCGTGCCGTCGCTCCGCGGCTCGGCCAGCCGCAGCCGCTCGCCGTTGAGCAGCGGCAGGCCCCACCGCAACGGGAAGCCCTCCCGCGCGTTGGCCAGGATGTGGTCGAGCGTGCGGGGCGACAGCAGCTCGCGGACCGCCGGGCCGAGCGAGGCCCAGACGCCGAAGACCCCGGACAGGTCCAAGTCGCGGTACGTCGCGGCCAGCTTCAGGCGCCAGGACGTGTCGTTGGCGGTGACGCGGACGGTGACCATGCGGTCCAGGACGGCCAGGTCGCCGCGCCGGCTCGCCGTCTCCGCCAGGGACTCGTTGTCGCTGAGGAACACCCCGACGCAGCCCAGCTCACGCAGGTCGTACTCACCGAGGGTCCAGTTGCAGGCGATCTGCATCAGCTGCGACTGGATCGTCTCGCCCGCCTGCAGCGAGTCGTCGATGAGCAGCACGAACGGCCGCCCCGGCTTCAGCTGGCTCATCACCAGCTGACGCAGCACCAGGGCCCCGGTCTCCGGGTCGCGGACGGGCGCGTTCGCCAGCAGGTCGTCCGGAGTGAGGTTGGCGGCCGGCACGAAGACCAGCTCGGTGTCCGGGTGGGCCTCGGCGATGTGCGAGAAGAACGTGGAGGTCTTGCCGATGCCGTGCTCGCCGAAGACCTGCCCGGTCTGCTGCATGTCGATCATCGCGTCGATGAAGGACTCCAGCCGGGACAGGCCGGTCCAGCCCTCGGGAGGCTTCGGGTACGTGGCACTGGCCCGCCAGGGCCGGGGGCCGGCCGTGGCGGTCGCCGCGGTGGTGGTCATCTCGCTCCTGTCGTGACGCGGTGGCAGGCCATGGGCGGGGTGTGGCTGTCGGGCCAGTCGTCGCCGCCCTCGGTGATCAGCCATATCCACTTGTCCGGCTCCGCCGGAGTGATGTGCGGGGCCCAGCCGTCGGTCAGCACGATCACGGCGTCCGGGCGCTCCTCGAAGCGGCGGCCCCGGACCTCGACGCGCCCCTCCACGTAGTCGGCGACGGCCTGGAAGCTCGTGCCCCCGCCGCCGTATACCCGCTCGCCCGGTGCGAAGGGCATCACGACACCGTCGAAGGACAGCCAGTGCGCCTCCACGCCTTCGATCCGGCCGACGAGTTCGGTCAGCCACGTGACGACGGAGGACGGCATGGACCCCGAGGTGTCGTAGGCCACGACGAGTACCTTGTCGCGCACCGGACCGCGCCGCGACAGCATCGGGTCGTGGCCGAGCGCGGCCAGCAGCGCGCCGCGCTTCTTCGGGTACACCAGCCGCTCGCCCTCGCGCAGCTTCGAGGCGACCACGTCGATGAGCCACCGCTGCCACCAGTCGACCTGCCGGGTCCGCACGGTCTCGCCGCGCAGCGCTCCGGCCCCCAGCCGCCCCCACATCCGGGAGGTGCGCTCGGAGGCGTCCTGGGTGCGGTCCATGAGGTCGAGCAGTTCGCGCTCCGCGCCGGAGTGGCCCCGGCGCGCCGCCAGCAGGGAGTTGAGCAGTGCCGAGGACACCATCCGGTCGACGGTGTCCTGATCGGCGGGCACCCCGCCGCCGTCCATGTGCACACACCGCGCGACGGCCACCGGCACCGGCGGGTGTGCCATCCGCTTGAGCTCGGTGTAGACGCTCATGTCGGTCGCGGTGAAGTCCTCGTAGGACAGCGGCGTCAGCCCCTGCTGCCGCAGGTCGCTCGCGTAGTCGCGGTGGACCGCGCGCGGGTCGACACCGGTCGGCTCGCCGTCCAGCAGCGGCAGGGCGTCACGCTCCAGCCGGACCATCGCGACGTGGTTGATCGCCACCTCGGCGGCCACGGTGAAGACCGGGTCCTCGCGCAGCTCCGGCTCGGTGAACAGATGCCGGTGCACCACGTGCCGGGACTCGTGGAAGAGGACGAACTTGACCCCCTCCAGACCGAGGCCCACGAAGAACTCCGGGTTGAACAGCAGCAGGATCGTGCCGTCCTCGGAGGCGACCACGGCCGCGGTGTCCACCGCCGTCGTCGGGATCTGGTGCCGGCACTTGGCGTACAGCCAGGACGCGACGGCGGACTGGGTCAGACCGAAGTCCAGAAGCGCGGCCTCCTTCAGCCGCCGGGCCTCCGCCACGACGTCCGGATCCGCCGGACGCCAGCGCTCAAGCGCCCGCCGGTCGTCGAGCCCGACGGCAGGCCGCCGTCCCACAGTGTCTGCCCCGTATCCCATGACGGCCCCCCGTACACGACCTCCGCATCCCCCTGATGCCCCGGTGGATCAGTGGTACCAGAGCCCACCGACAACGGGCCATCGACTTCCTCGGCGCCGTCGCCTTCGCCTTCGCCTTCGCTGTCCCTGTCCCTGTCCCTGTCCCTGTCCCTGTCGCCGTCGCCCGCGATCGCCCGCGCCGTCGTCACCAGCTCGGGCAGCGTTCCGGTGAACGTCGGCAGCAACTGCGTGAGCACCGCCCACGCCTCGGTGTTCCCGCCCAGCTCCGTGCGCACGAGCGGCTCCAGCGCCGCGCCGGCTTCGGCGAGGCGGTCCGGGAAGGCCCAGCGCCCCATCGCCAGCACGGACAGGGTCTCCCGGGCCGGCCGCGTCGTCGTCGCGTACACCGCCGGGCCGTCCACGATGCCCGCGTCCTCGAGCCGGTGCGTGAACTTGCGGTGCGTGCCGAACTGCGTCCGCAACTCCGGCGGGCAGTCGGGCCGTACGGACAGCGCCCAGCGGGCGTAGCCCGGCAGCGGCTGCTTCCGATCGGCCTCGGCCACCACGGCCCAGTCCTCGCGCCCCACCATCAGGGCGGCGGCGCGCCCTTGCGCCATGGACCCCACCTCGCGCAGTGCGGAGGTCAGTTCCGCGGGACCGGCGGCCCGGGGCACCTCCGGCGCGGGGTACCGGGCCAGTTCCTTGTGAACTTGGACCCGCCGGGTGCGGCCAGGCCCGTGGGGGACGCCGCTCAGGATGTCGTGCCGCACGCGGTTGTCGATGTCGCAGTGGCGGTACACCAGGGCGTTGACCCGCGGATCGTCCTGCTGCAGCATCCACCACACCACCGAGGCGGGCAGGTGGTGCAGGCCCAGGCCCCATGCCGGCCCGCGCGGCGGCTCCGTGACCGTCGCGGCGCTCTCCTTCCGCAGACCCGTTCGGCGCCGCACCCGCGCGGCCTCGTCGGGGTCCACCAGGGCCAGCAGGAAGCCCAGTTCGCCGGCCTGCTCCACCTCGTTCGCCATGCCGCGATCTTCCCATCGGGCACCGACAACGGGCCACGCAAAAAACCGCCTAGCGCGGGCGGCTCAAGAACCGCCGCGCAGCGCTCCGTCCAGGACCGTCGACCACTCGCGGACGATGCCCGCGCGGCGGGCGCTGTCGTCGCTGAGCAGATTGGCCAGCCCCAGCCCGCGGGCCATGTCCAAGGTGGCCTGGACGGTCTCGCGGACCCCTGGCACGGACTCGTCGGCCCCCAGCATCTCCACCGCCAGGCGGTGCGCCTCGCGGCCGATGCGGGCCTCCAGGGCGGTGACGCGCGGCCGCAGCTGCTCCTCGTTGGCCGCCGCGATCCAAAGGTGCAGCGCGGCGCGGAAGATCGGGCCGGTGTAGAGGTCGACGATCAGCTCGACGACGGCGCGGGTGCGGGGGACGCCGTCGCCCGGCAGGTCGAGGGTCCGCTCGCGCAGCGCGACCAGCCACTGCTCGGAGACGAATTCGATCGCCCCGGTGAACAGGTCCTCCCGGGTGGGGAAGTGGTGCTGTGCCGCCCCCCGGGAGACCCCGGCGTGCTCGGCGACGACGGCGACCGTGCTGCCCGCCCAGCCGCGCTCGGCCAGGCAGGCGACGGCACCTTGCAGCAGCCGCTGCCGGGTGGCGCGGCTGCGGTCCTGCTTGGGCACGCGGGCGCTCACAACGCCCATGGAGCCGCCCGCCGTTCGAGGAAGGCCCGCATCCCCTCCGCGGCCTCGGGCGAGCCGAACAGCCGCGCCGACCGCTCCGTCAGCGCGTCCGCGTCCCGGTCGAACGCCCGCAGCACCTCCGCGGTGGTCAGCGTCTTGGACTCCGCGAGGCCCTGGGGCGAGCCGGCGCGCAGACCCGCGAGGATGCCGTCCAGCGCCTCCTCGGTGGCGGTGACCAGGCCGGTACGGATCGCCTCCGAGGCGTCGAAGACCTCTCCGGTGAGGTAGTAGCGGGCCGCCGCCGTGCCGTCGAGCCGCGGCAGCACCGTCAGCGAGATCACGGCGGGCGCGAGGCCGAGCCGCGCCTCGGTGAAGGCGAAGCTCGCCCCCGGCCCCGCCACCGAGACGTCGCAGGCCGCCAGCAGGCCGAGCCCGCCCGCGCGCACGTGCCCGGTCACGCGGGCCACCACCGGCTTGGGCAGCTCCACGACCTGCCGCAGCAGCGCGACCATCCGGCGCGGGCCCTCGGGGGACGTCGCTTCCTTCAGGTCCGCCCCGGCGCAGAAAGTGCCGCCGGTGTGCGTCAGCAGCACCGCCCGGGTCGCCGGGTCCTTGCCGGCCCGCGCGAGGGCGTCGGACAGTTCGTCCACCATGCGCGCGGAGAGCGCGTTGCGGTTGGCGGGGGAGTCCAGGGTGAGCGTGGTGATGCCCCGCTCGTACGCGGCGCGCACCACCGGTGCCGTCTCGTCGCCCATCAACTGCCGCCCCTCTCGCGGGCGCGGAGTTCGCGCCGCAGGATCTTTCCGCTCGCGGCACGCGGTATCACGTCGGTGAACTCCACCCGCCGCACCTTCTTGTACGGGGCGACCTGCGCCGCCACGTGCGCCATCACGTCGTCCTCGGTGAGCGGGCCGCCCTGCTGCGGCACGACGAACGCCTTGGGGATCTCGTTGCCGTCCTCGTCCAGGACGCCGATGACGGCCGCGTCGGCGACCCGCGGATCGGTGAGGAGCACCGCCTCCAGCTCGGCCGGCGGCACCTGGTAGCCCTTGTACTTGATCAGTTCCTTGACCCGGTCGACCACGTGCAGCCAGCCGCCCTCGTCGACCCGCCCGACGTCACCGGTGTGCAGCCAGCCGTCCTCGTCGACGATGGCGGCCGTCTCGTCGGGCCGCCCCAGGTAGCCCTTCATGACCTGCGGGCCCCGGATGTGGATCTCCCCGGTGCCGTCCGCGCCGGTGTCCGTCTCGCCCTCCAGCGGGACGATGCGCATCTCGGTGCTGGGGATGAGCTTGCCGACCGTCCCCGCGGGCGCGTCCCGCACGTCCAGCGGCACCACATGGGTGCCCGGCGACAGCTCCGTCATCCCGTACGCCTGCAGGAGGGGCGGCAGGCCGAGCCGCTGCGAACAGGCCCGCGCCAGATCCGCGTCCAGGGGCGCGGCCGAGCACAGCACGTACTCCAGGGAGCTGAGGTCGTGCCCCGCCACGGCAGGGTGCTTGGCCAGCGCCAGCACAATGGGCGGGGCCACGTACAGGCCCTGCACCTTGTGCGTCTCGATGGCGGTGAGGAACTGCTCCAGGTCGAAGCGCGGCAGCACCACGACGGTCGCGCCCTTGCGCAGCGGGGCGTTCATCAGCGCGGTCAGGCCGTAGATGTGGAAGAACGGCAGCACGGCCAGGATGCGGTGACCGGGCTCGGTGGCCAGCATCGGGTCGAGCTGCGCGAGGTTGGTCGCGATGTTGCGGTGGGTCAGCATCACACCCTTCGGGACGCCTGTGGTGCCCGAGGAGTACGGCAGCGCGGCCAGGTCCGCGGCCGGGTCGAAGACGACATCGGGCTCGGGCGCTGCCGAGGCGAGGAAGTCCAGTACCGAGCGGTGCCCCTCGGCGGTGTCGCAGACGAAGACCTCCCGGACGCCGCCCGCCTGTTCCGCCGCTTTGCGGGCGGTCTCCAGGAGCGGCGAGACGGTCACGATCCACGAGGCGCCGCTGTCGCGCAGCTGCCGGGCGAACTCCTCCGCCGTGGCCAGCGGATGCACAGTGGTGACGGCCGCCCCGGCACGGGTGGCCCCGTAGAAAACCGGCGGATAGGCGACGGTGTTGGGGCTGTGCAGCGCCAGGACATCGCCCTTGCGCAGCCCGGCCTCCGCCAGGGCGGCGGCGATGCGCCTGGTGAAGGCGTCGAGCTGCGCATAGGTGAGGGTCGTGCCGTCCACGCCGTCGATCAGCGCGGGCCGTTCGCCGAACTCGGCGGCCCGGCCGAGCACCGCCTCGTGGATCGGCAGGTCGATGGCGGGAACCGCGGGGTACTCGCTGTGGAACACGGCCGGCTGTGCCATGACCGTTCCCCCTCCTCGATAGGACGTGCTCTCAGTACGACTTGGGCAGGCCCAGCGTGTGGTGCGAGACGTAGTTGAGGATCATCTCCCGGCTGACGGGCGCGATGCGTCCCACGCGCGACGCCGTGAGCATCGAGGCAAGACCGTACTCGGTGGTGAGACCGTTGCCCCCCAGCGTGTGCACGGCCTGGTCCACCGCCTTGGCACCCGCCTCGGCCGCGGCGTACTTGGCCATGTTGGCGGCCTCGCCGGCGGCCATGTCGTCGCCGCTGTCGTAGAGGAAGGCGGCTTTCTGCATCATCAGGCGGGCCAGTTCGAGTTCGATGTGCGCCTGCGCCAAGGGGTGGGCGATCGCCTGGTGCGAGCCGATGGGCGCCTGCCACACCTGCCGCGTACGGGCGTAGTCGACGGCCTTCTCCAGCGCGTGTCGGCCCATGCCGATCGAGAACGCGGCGGTCATCACGCGCTCCGGGTTGAGCCCCGCGAAGAGCTGCTGCAGGCCCGCGTCCTCGTCGCCCACCAGTGCCTCGGCCGGCAGCCGCACATCGTCCAGGAAGAGCTGGAACTGCTTCTCCGGGGCGGTCAGTTCCATTTCGATCTGCCGGAACTCGAAGCCCGGCGTCTCGCGCGGGACGATGAACAGGCAGGGCTTCAGCCGGCTCGTGCGGGCGTCCTCGGTGCGGCCCACGATGAGCGTCGCGTCCGCGATGTCCACGCCGGAGACGAAGACCTTGCGGCCGGTGAGCAGCCAGTCCGCGCCGTCCCGGCGCGCGGTGGTGGTCAGCCGGTGCGAGTTGGAGCCCGCGTCGGGTTCGGTGATGCCGAAGGCCATGCGGACGGACCCGTCGGCCAGCCCCGGCAGCCACTGCCGCTTCTGCTCCTCGGTGCCGAAGCGCGCGATCACCGTGCCGCAGATCGCGGGGGAGACGATGAGGAGCAGCAGCGGGCAGCCCGCCGCGCCCAGCTCCTCGAGCACGATGGCCAGTTCGGCCAGCCCCCCGCCCCCGCCGCCGTACTCCTCGGGCAGGTTGACGCCGAGATAGCCGAGGGCGCCCGCCTCCTGCCACAGCTCGTCGGTGTGCTTGCCGTCCCGGGCCGCCGCGGCGAAGTAGCCGCGTCCATAGCGGCGGCCGAGGTCGGAGACGGCCTTGCGCAGGGCGCGCCGTTCCTCGCTCTCCACAAGGGCGTTGTCAAAGGTGCCTGTCGGTCCGTTCGCAGCGGTGATCCCGCTCATGCCGAGTCCTCCTCGTGAACGACGGCGAGTACGGTCCCGACGTCGACCTGGCGGCCGACCTCGGCGTGCAGTGCGGTGAGCACGCCGTCCGCCGGGGCGGCGACGCGGTGCTCCATCTTCATGGCCTCCAACCACAGCAGCGGCTGGCCGGCCGCCACCTTGTCGCCGACGGCCACGTCCGCGACGCGGACCACCGTGCCCGGCATCGGCGCCAGCAGTGAGCCGGGCGCGACCTTGCCGACCGGGTCGGGGAAGCGCGGCAGCGCGGTGAAGCGGTGCGCGCCCAATGAAGAGTCGACGTGGACCGCGTCCCCGTACGCCGAGACCCCGAAGGCACGGCGGACGCCGGAGACCTCCAGCACGACCTCACCGGGGGCCGCGGACAGCAGCCGTACGTCCGGGTGTCCGTCGGCGGTCAGCCCGCCGCGCCCGAGACGGTAGCGGACCTCGTGCTCCGTCCCGTCGGGCTCGGCGCGATAGGTCTTGCGCTGCGGCGCCGAGGGCACATTGCGCCAGCCGCCCAGCGGGTGCCGCCCGGAGGCGTCGGCCAGTGCGGCCGCAAGCGCGGCCAGCCGTACCGTGCCGGGGTCCGCGGGGGCGGCGGGGCCGAGCCGGCCGAGGAACGCCGTGGACAGCCGCCCGGCCGTGAAGTCCGGGTCGCGCAGGACGCGTACGAGCAGGTCGCGGTTGGTCACCAGGCCGTGCACGCGGGCCCGTTCCAAGGCGCCGGCGAGTTGCCGCAGGGCCCGTTCGCGGGTGGGGGCGTGGACGATCACCTTGGCGAGCATCGCGTCGTAGTGCACGCCGACGCGGTCCCCGTCGGTGAAGCCGGCGTCCACGCGCAGGCCGGGTGCCTCGGGCAGCCGGAAGCGGTGCAGGACGCCGGTCTGCGGCTGCCAGTCGCGTGCCGGGTCCTCCGCGTACAGGCGGGCCTCCACGGCGTGCCCCGAGGGCCGCGGGGGATCGGCCGGCAGCCGGCCGCCCTCGGCGACCTCCAGTTGCAGGGCGACGAGGTCGATCCCGAAGACGCACTCGGTCACCGGGTGCTCCACCTGCAGGCGGGTGTTCATCTCCAGGAAGTACGGCCGGCCGTCCGCGGACACCAGGAACTCCACCGTCCCCGCGCCGGTGTAGTCGATGGCCCGTGTCGCCGCCTCGGCGGCCTTGTGCAGGGTGCGGCGCAGGTCGTCGCCGATGCCGGGGGCAGGGGTCTCCTCGACCACCTTCTGGTGGCGGCGCTGCACCGAGCAGTCGCGCTCGCCGAGCGTCCACACCGTGCCGTGCGCGTCCGCCAGCACCTGGACCTCGATGTGGCGGCCGTCCTCCACGTACGGTTCGAGGAAGACCTCGTCGTCACCGAAGGCGGACAGCGCCTCGGCTCGGGCGGCGGCCATTTCCTGCTCCAGGGCGGCCGCTTCGCGAACGACGCGCATACCGCGTCCGCCGCCCCCGGCGGCCGCCTTGACCAGTACCGGCAGGTCGCCCGGACCGGCCTCCAGCACCGGGACACCGGCCTCGGCCATCAGGCGCTTGGCCCGGGTTTTCGAGCCCATCGCCTCGATGGCCTCGGGCGCCGGGCCGATCCAGGTGAGGCCCGCGGCGATCACGGCCCGCGCGAACCCGGCGTTCTCCGAGAGGAATCCGTAGCCAGGGTGCACGGCGTCCGCACCGGCCGCCAGGGCGGCCTTCACGATGAGGTCACCGCGCAGATAGGTGTCGGCCGGGGCGTCGCCCGGCAGGCGCACGGCGGCGTCGGCCTCCCGTACGTGCGGCGCCCCGGCGTCCGCGTCCGAGTACACGGCGACCGTGCCGATGCCCAGGTCACGGCAGGTGCGGAAGACGCGGCGGGCGATCTCGCCGCGATTGGCCACCAGCACTGATGCGATCACGGTCACGCTGCCCCTCACATCCGGAAGACGCCGAAGCCGCCGCGCGCGCCCTCGACCGGTGCGCTGTGGATCGCCGACAGGCACACACCGAGCACCGTGCGCGTGTCGCGCGGGTCGATCACCCCGTCGTCGTACAGCCGCCCCGACAGGAACATCGGCAGGGACTCGGACTCGATCTGCTGCTCCACCATGGCGCGCAGGCCCGCGTCGGCCTCCTCGTCGAACGGCAGGCCCCTGGCCGCCGCCGACTGCCGCGCCACGATGGAGAGCACGCCCGCGAGCTGCTGCGGGCCCATGACGGCGGATTTGGCGCTGGGCCAGGTGAACAGGAAGCGCGGGTCGTAGGCGCGGCCGCACATCCCGTAGTGCCCGGCGCCGTAACTGGCGCCCATCAGGACGGAGATATGGGGGACGCGCGAGTTGGACACCGCGTTGATCATCATGGCGCCGTGCTTGATGATGCCGCCCTGCTCGTACTCGCGTCCCACCATGTAGCCGGTGGTGTTGTGCAGGAAGAGCAGCGGGATGTCGCGCTGGTTGGCGAGCTGGATGAACTGCGCCGCCTTCTGCGACTCCGCGCTGAACAGCACCCCTTGTGCGTTGGCGAGAACGCCGACGGGGTAACCGTGCACCTGGGCCCAGCCGGTGACCAGGCTCGTCCCGTACAGCGGCTTGAACTCGTCGAACAGTGAGCCGTCGACGACGCGGGCGACGACCTCGCGCGGGTCGAAGGGGGTCTTGAGGTCGCCGGGGACGATGTCCAGCAGTTCGTCCTCGTCGTGGAGCGGCGGGTCGTAGGCGGCGGCCGGGGCGGGGCCCTGCTTGCGCCAGCCCAGCCGGGCGATCACGCGGCGGGCGGTGCGCAGTGCGTCCGGCTCGTCCAGGGCGAAGTAGTCGGCCAGCCCGGAGACGCGGGCGTGCATGTCGGCGCCGCCCAGCGACTCGTCGTCGCTCTCCTCGCCGGTCGCCATCTTCACCAGCGGCGGCCCGCCGAGGAACACCTTGGAGCGCTCCTTGACCATGACGACGTGGTCCGACATGCCGGGCACATAGGCGCCGCCCGCGGTCGAGTTGCCGAAGACGACCGCCACGGTGGGGATGCCCGCGGCCGACAGCCGGGTCAGGTCGCGGAAGAGCGCGCCGCCCGGGATGAAGATCTCCTTCTGGCTCGGCAGGTCCGCGCCGCCCGACTCCACCAGGTTGACCAGCGGCAGGCGGTTGGCGAGCGCGATCTCGTTGGCCCGCAGCGCCTTCTTCAGCGTCCACGGATTGCTCGCGCCGCCGCGCACGGTCGGGTCGTTGGCGGTGATCACGCACTCGGTGCCCTCGATGACGCCGATGCCGGTGACCAGCGAGGCGCCGACCGGGTAGTCGCTGCCCCACGCCGCCAGCGGCGACAGCTCCAGGAACGGCGTGTCCGGGTCGAGCAGCAGTTCCACCCGTTCACGGGCGGTCAGCTTGCCCCGGCCCCGGTGCCGTTCCACGTACTTGGGGCCACCACCGGCGAGCGCCTTCTCGTGCTCGGCCTCGATCCCGGCGAGCCGCTCCAGCATGGTCGCCCGGTTGTCCGCGCTCACGCGGTGGCCTCCTGTCCCGGCTGTTCCGACTCTCCCGGTTTGCGCCCCTCGCCGGGCGGCCCCGCGAAGGCCTGCGCGATGTCCAGCCAGCGGTCGGCGTCGGCGCCCTCGGCCCGCAGTGCCAGATCGTCGCGGTGCCGGCGCCGGGTGGCCAGCAGGCACAGGTCGAGGGCGGGGCCCGTCACGCGCTGGGCGGCGTCCTCGGGCCCGTACGCCCACAAGGTGCCGTCGGGGGCGGTCACTTCCACCCGGAACTCCTCGGCGGGCGGCGTGAGCCCGTTGACGGCGTAGGCGTAGTTCCGGGCTCGTACGGCGATCCGCGCGACGTGCCGCAGCCGCGGTGTGGGCTCCCGCCGCACCCCGAGGGCGTCCGCCACGTCCTCGCCGTGCGCCCAGCTCTCCATCAGCCGGGCCGAGGCCATGGAGGCGGTACTCATGGGCGGCCCGAACCAGGGGAGGCGCGCACCTTCCGGCTGTGCCCGCAGGGCCTCCTGGAGGGCGTTCCGGCCGGCGCGCCAGCGCTCCAGGAGCTTGGCGGGCGGCAATGCCGCACCCTCCTCAGCGCCCTCGTCGACGAAGGTGCCGATCGCGGCAGCGGCCTTCTCGACCTCGGTCCCGAAGCCGGCCGGGTCGGTCGCGGCGAGCAGCGCCTGCCGGTCCGTCCAGGCCAGGTGCGCGATCTGATGGGCGATCGTCCAGCCGGGGGCGGGCGTGGACGTGGCCCAGGCGGAGGCCTCCAGCGGGGCCACGAGGGCGTCCAGACCCTCGCTCTCGTCCCGCAGATCGTCCAGTACGGGTGTGGGGTCGGACACGTGTCCCCCTGATTGACGCGACGTCAGCGAAGCCGTGCGCGTCACAGGCTGGCACCGGCCACGGAAACAAGCAAGCGTGCTTGCATGATTTTCGGGCGGGGACGGCGGAAAAGAACCGGGGCCGCCCCGCACGATGGCGGAGCGGCCCCGGCTGGCCTGGACGTCGACTACTTGCGGGCGGCCCGCCGCGCCAGCAGCGCGTCCCGGCGCTCCTCGAACTTGCGGGCCTGGCAGTCCAGCTCGCCCATGAAGAAGCCCAGCTCCTCCTGCGCCTTCAGGCCCTCCGGACCCAGCCCCGCGACCTCCAGCACCTTCAGGTGCCGCAGCACCGGCTGCAGGACGTCGTCGTGGTGGATGCGCAGGTTGTAGACGCCGCCGATCGCGATGCGCGCCGCGGACCGCTCGAAGCCGGGCATGCCGTGACCCGGCATCCGGAAGCCGACCACCACGTCGCGGATCGCCCGCATCGCGTGGTCCGGCGCCAGCTGCAGCGCGGCCCCGAGCAGGTTGCGGTAGAAGACCATGTGCAGGTTCTCGTCGGTCGCGATGCGCACCAGCATGCGCTCGCACATCGGGTCGCCGGACTCACGGCCGGTGTTGCGGTGCGAGATGCGTGTGGCGAGCTCCTGGAAGGCGACGTACGCGATCGAGTGCAGCATGCTGTGCGCGTTGTCGGACTCGAAGCCCTCCGACATGTGCTGCATGCGCAGCCGCTCCAGCTCCACCGGGTCCACGGCGCGGGTCGTCAGCAGATAGTCGCGCATGACGATCGCGTGCCGGCCCTCCTCGGCCGTCCAGCGGTGCACCCAGGTGCCCCAGGCGCCCTCACGGCCGAAGAGTGTGGCGATCTCGTGGTGGTAGCTCGGCAGGTTGTCCTCGGTCAGCAGATTGACCACCAGCGATATCCGGCCGATCTCGGTGACCCGGGACTGCTCCGGCTCCCAGGCCTCGCCGCCCATGATCCCGTCGAAGTCCCGGCCCTGACTCCACGGCACGTACTCGTGAGGCATCCATTCCTTGGCCGCCTTCAGATGCCGGTTCAGCTCGGTCTCGACGACCTCTTCCAGGGCGAAGAGCAGCCGGGTGTCACTCCACACGTCCGATCCGGTGTTCTGGGACGGGGCAATGGTCACGCTGTGCTCCTGGCGGTTGGCTGACGGTACCTACGGAATCGTAAGTTACGAAACCGTAGGTTACGCGCGGCCCACATGGCAACCCGCCCTACGTGTCCAACCCGCGTACCCGAACCGATAGGCAGGTCACGCAGCCCTCGAGCTTCTCGAACTCACCGATGTCGACAAGTACGGGCGTATAGCCCAGACCGGCGAAAAGCTCCGCGCTGCGCGGAGCGCTCGCCGCCATCAGCAGCTTCCCGTCGCCCAGAAGCACCACGTGGGAGCCCGGCTCTTCCGGGACCGGCAGGAAACACGGGAACGCTTCGGGCGTGTCGACCAGCGGCGGGTACCCCACGACCGTGCCGTCCGGGAGCGCGGTGACGGCCGATTTCAGGTGCAGCACCTTGGCGACGGGCACCGCCACCACCCGTGCCCCCAGCGGCTCGAACGCGGCGCACAGTTGGCGCACGCCTTCCTCGTTCGTGCGGCCCCCGGTGCCCACGTAGAACGTGTCACCTGTCTTGAGTACGTCGCCGCCCTCCAGGGTGCCCGGCGCCCGCACCTTGGTGACGGACATCCCGAGCCCTGCCACGGTCGCCTCGGCCGCCGCCGTCTCGGGGCGGCGCGGCAGCGCGCCCGGCCGCGCGATGAGCGCCGCGTCGCGGAACACCACCATGGTGTCCTCCACGAACACCCCGTCCGGGCACCCGTCCGCCGGCGGCACCTCCACCGTCTTCCAGCCGTGCGCGCGCAGCGCCGCTCCGTACGCCTCCCACTGCCGCAGGGCACGGTCCGCGTCCACCGTCGGCGACCGTTCGATGTGCGTCACGATGCCCTCGGCCAAGCGCGGACTCGGACGCCGGACAAGTGCCTTGCGGTTCGGCATGACGTGGTCTCCCCTCGCGGCGGCAACGGCTTGCGAAAGCTGATGCTGCCTCACCCGGCCCCGTTCGCCCAGGGCGCGCGCGGCGGTCCCGTCCGGGGCTCCACCGCGTCGGCCGCGGCCGGCCGGGAGGGACGGGCGGGGCGATAGCATCGGCGGTCTGATGAGTGCCACTCTTGTCGTCAAAGACCTCGCCGCAGGCCATGGGGACCGCGTCCTCTTCTCGGGCCTGGACCTCGTCGTCGCGCCCGGCGACGTGATCGGGCTGGTCGGTGCCAATGGCGCCGGCAAGTCGACGTTGCTGCGCCTGCTGGCGGGCCTGAGCACGCCCGAGGAGGGGCAGTTGCGGCTGAGCCCGCCGAACGCCTCCGTCGGTCACCTGCCGCAGGAGCCGGAACGGCGTGCCGACGAGACGGTCCGGGCGTTCCTGGCGCGCCGCACCGGGGTCGCCGCCGCGCAGGAGGCGCTGGACGCCGCGACACAGGCACTCATGGACGAGGCCCCGGGCTCGGACGACGCCTATGCCGACGGCCTGGAGCGCTGGCTCGCGCTCGGCGGGGCGGACCTGGACGAGCGGGCCGAGGAGGTCGCCGCCTCACTGGGCCTGACCGTCGGCCTCGACCTGCCCATGATGGCGCTGTCCGGCGGCCAGGCCGCCCGGGCGGGCCTCGCGTCCCTCCTGCTGAGCCGCTACGACGTCTTCCTCCTCGACGAGCCCACCAACGACCTCGACCTGGACGGCCTGGAGCGCCTGGAGGCGTTCGTCAAGGGCCTCAAGGCCGGCACGGTCGTGGTCAGCCACGACCGAGAGTTCCTGACCCGCACCGTCAACCGCGTCGTCGAACTCGACCTCGCCCAGCAGCAGGTCAACACCTATGGCGGCGGTTACGCCTCCTACCTGGAGGAGCGCGAGACCGCCCGCCGGCACGCCCGCGAGGAGTACGACGAGTACGCCGACACCAAGGCGGGCCTGGAGGCCCGCGGGCGCATGCAGCGCAACTGGATGGAGCACGGCGTCCGCAACGCCCGGCGCAAGGCCACGGACAACGACAAGATCAGCCGCAAGCTGCGCACGGAGTCCACGGAGAAGCAGGCCGCCAAGGCGCGGCAGACCCAGCGCATGATCGAGCGCCTGGAGGTGGTCGAGGAGCCACGCAAGGAGTGGGAGCTGCGGATGGAGATCGCCGCCGCCCCTCGCGCCGGCGCGGTCGTGGCCACCTTGCGCGGCGCCGAGGTGACTCGCGGGGACTTCACCCTCGGTCCCGTCGACCTCCAGATCGACTGGGCGGACCGCGTCGCCATCACCGGCGCCAACGGCTCCGGCAAGTCGACCCTCCTCGCCGCCCTCCTCGGCCGCCTGCCGCTGGACGCGGGGGCGGCCTCCCTCGGCCCCGGCGTCGTCGTCGGCGAGGTCGACCAGGCGCGCAAGCTCTTCCACGGCGGCGAGGCCCTGCTCGACGCCTTCGGTGCCGAGGTGCCCGACATGCCCCCGGCCGACGTGCGCACACTGCTCGCCAAGTTCGGCCTGAAGGCCGCCCACGTCATGCGCCCCGCCGCCACGCTCTCCCCGGGCGAGCGCACCCGGGCCGCCCTCGCGCTCCTCCAGGGCCGCGGCGTGAACCTCCTCGTACTGGACGAGCCCACCAACCACCTGGACCTGCCCGCCATCGAGCAGCTGGAGTCGGCGCTCGCCACGTACAACGGCACCCTGCTGCTGGTCACCCACGACCGCCGCATGCTGGAGGCCGTGCACACCACGCGCCGCATCCTGGTCGAGGCCGGACGGATCACGGAAAACTGACGCCCGCGTCGCTGCCCCGTTCCGAGGACCCTCCCGTGGGAAGATCGCCGGAGCGGGCGGGGTTGAATGGGCGGTCTGTGATCCCTTACCCGTCCCCCGACGAGGAGTTCGAAACGTGAGCATCTACGACATTCCGCTGCACACCCTCTCCGGTGAGCCCGCTTCCCTCGCCGACCACGAGGGCAAGGCGCTGCTGATCGTCAACGTGGCCTCCAAGTGCGGGCTGACCCCGCAGTACGAGGGCCTGGAGCGTCTGCAGAAGCGTTACGCCGACCGCGGCTTCACCGTGCTGGGCTTCCCCAGCAACCAGTTCGCGGGTCAGGAGCCGGGCACCGCCGAGGAGATCGCGACGTTCTGCTCCGCGACGTACGGCGTGAGCTTCCCGCTGTTCGAGAAGACGGACGTCAACGGCGAGGACCGGCACCCGCTCTACGCGGCGCTGACGGAGACCGCCGACGCCGAGGGCGCGGCCGGTGACGTCCAGTGGAACTTCGAGAAGTTCCTGATCAGCGCGGACGGCCAGGTCGTCGGCCGGTTCCGTCCGCGTACCGAGCCCGAGGCCGACGAGGTCGTGGGCGCGATCGAGGCGCACCTCCCGCGTTGATCCGGGACCGCGTCGTACGACTCGTCGTGGCGGGTTCCGCCGTGCTGGCCGCCGCGGCCGGCACGGCGGGCGCGGACACGACCACGCCCATGGTCACGACCGCCGCCGCGGCGCCGGTCCCGCGCGTGCCGCCGCTCCCCGCCGACATGGTGGACACCGGCGGCGGCAGCCAGCTCATCACCGCCGTCGCGGCCGGCACCGCGTCCACCAAGGGCACGCTCACCTGGTGGGACCTGCGGGACGGCGTCTGGAAGGCGGCGGGTTCCGCACCTGCCCGCTTCGGCGCGGCCGGTCTCGTCGAGGGCGCCGAGCGCACCCAGAGCACCTGGACCACCCCCACCGGCCTGTACGACCTGCCGTACGCGTTCGGCATCAAGCACGCGCCCAAGGGCACCCGCATGCCCTACCGCGCCGTCACCCCGGACTCCTATTGGTGCCAGGACAACGCCTCCTGGTCCTACAACCGCTGGGTCGAGCCGCTACCCGACGACTGTGCCGCCTCCGAGTCCGAGCACCTGATCAGGTACCGAAAGCCGTACGCCCACGCTCTCGTCATCGGCTTCAACTACGACGAGCCGGAGGAGGAGCGCGGCGCCGGCATCTTCCTGCACGTCAACGGCCCCGGCCCCACCGCGGGATGTGTCTCCGTCCCCCTCGAGGCGATGCGCCGCCTGCTCGCCTGGGCCGATCCGGATCGCGGTCCGCACATCGCGATCGGCACGAAATCGGGCGAGACCGCGATCACCTCGTACTGACCGGGACCGGCTCGCGAAGCCGGTCCCCCGACTCTCCTCTGCCGACATTTGCCTAAAGGGTTTAGGTAAATGCATACTCGTTTCAGGCAAACGAGGAGATGGTCATGGCACCGCGCGCAGGACTCACCACCGCACGCCTGGTCCGGGCGGGGGCGGAACTGGCCGATGACGCCGGCTTTGAGCAGGTGACGCTCTCGGCGCTCGCCAGGCGGTTCGACGTCAAGGTCGCGAGCCTCTACGCGCATCTGAAGAACTCCCACGACCTCAAGACCGGGATCGCCCTGCTCGCGCTGGAGGAACTCGCCGACCGGGCCGCCGACGCGCTGGCCGGACGGTCCGGCAAGGACGCGCTCGCCGCCTTCGCGAACGTCTACCGCGACTACGCCCGGGAGTATCCCGGGCGCTACGCCGCGGCCCAGTTCCGGCTCGACCCGGAGTCGGCGGCCGCCAGTGCGGGGGTCCGGCACGCGCAGATGACGCGCGCGATCCTGCGCGGCTACGACCTGTCCGAGCCGGAGCAGACGCACGCGGTGCGGCTGCTCGGCAGCGTCTTCCACGGCTACGTCAGCCTCGAAATGGGCGGGGGGTTCAGCCACAGCGCCCCCGACACGCAGGAGACCTGGACCCGCGTCGTGGACGCCCTCGACGCCCTGCTGCGGAACTGGCCCGCGCCCTGACCGCCTCGGGCCGCGCCGGCAGACCCGAATCGTCTCGCAACCACGAACAACAGGCTGAGGACATGACCACCGAGCACCAGTGGATCACCACCCCCATCACCGCGGACCTCGTGCGCGGCGCCCTCGAACTGGAGCGCACCGAACGCGGCATACTTCCGCACCGGCTGCCCGCCCGGGCCCGTGCCCAGAACACCGACGCCCAACTCGCCATGGCAGAGGCACAGCCCTCCGGGGTCCGGCTGGTCTTCCGTACCCGGGCCACCGGCATAGAGCTGGACACCGTGCCCACCAAGCGGGTCTACGCGGGCGCCCCGCCACGCCCGGACGGCGTCTACGACCTGCTCGTCGACGGCCGTCTCGCCGGCCGGGAGAGCGTCACCGGCGGCGACACCCTGACCATCGACATGGCCACCGGAACGTTCGAGCACCGGCCCGGACCGGCCGGCACCCTCCGCTTCTCCGGCCTGCCCGGCGGAGACAAGGACGTCGAGATCTGGCTGCCGCACAACGAGACCACCGAACTGCTCTCGCTGCGCACCGACGCCCCGGTCGAGCCCGCGCCGGAGCGGGGCCGCAGGATGTGGCTGCACCACGGCAGCTCGATCAGCCACGGTTCCGACGCCGCGGGCCCCACGGCCACCTGGGCCGCGCACGCCGCCGCTCTCGGCGACGTGGACCTGGTCAACCTCGGCTTCGGCGGCAGCGCCCTGCTCGACCCGTTCACCGCCCGCGCCCTGCGCGACACCCCGGCGGACCTGCTCAGCGTCAAGATCGGCATCAACCTGGTCAACACCGACCTGATGCGGCTGCGCGCCTTCGCACCCGCCGTCCACGGCTTCCTCGACACCCTGCGTGAAGGCCACCCCACCGCACCCCTCCTGGTGGTCTCGCCCATCCTGTGCCCCATCCACGAGGACACCCCAGGGCCCACGGCACTGGACCCCGCCTCCCTCGCCACGGGGGAGCCGCGCTTCCTGGCCACCGGCGACCCGGCGGAGCGCGCGAGCGGCAAGCTGACGCTCACCGTCATCCGCGAGGAACTGGCCCGGATCGTCCGGCAGCGCTCGGCCGAGGACCCGAATCTGTACCACCTCGACGGCCGCGACCTCTACGGTGCCGACGACTTCGCCGAACTGCCGCTCCCCGACGGGCTGCACCCGGACGCCGCCGCGCACCTCCGTATCGGGGCCCGCTTCGCCGGCCACGCCTTCGCCGACGGCGGTCCCTTCGCCCTGTCCGCGCGGAAATGACCAGGCCGCCGGGCCGGCGTCACAGACAGCTACGCTGAAGAGGGAAGAAGAGGGAACCTTCGGAAACACCCGCCCTGGCAGTGAGGAAGCCCGTGCGTCTGAGTGGCCCCGGCCGCCACGTCGTCCTGCCCTCGTGGCTGGCCCACCCGCTGCGCTGGCAGCGCGGGCCCGTACCGTGGCCGGCGGTGCTGCGGGGGCTGCTGTCGGCGGGGCCGGTGATGGCCGTCGGGCTGGCCCTGGGGTGGGTCGAGTTCGCGGTGCTGGCCGGGTTCGGGACGCTGTTCGCGGGCTTCAACGACCTTCCGGGGACACGCCGGACCGGCGCGGCGTACATCGGGCTCCCCGTGGTCGTCGGAGCGCTCGGGCTGCTGGTCGGGGCGGCGACGGCCGACGCGGCCACCACCAAATGGTGGGCGCTGCCCCTGCTGTTCGCCGTCGGCCTGGTGTCGGGCGCCGTGAGCATGGTGGGCCCGGTGTGCTCCCGGGCCGGGATGCAGGCCCTGTGCCTCCTGGTGATCGGAAGCGGTACGCCGCTGCCCGGCGCGCCCTGGCTCAAGGCCCTGTTCTTCCTCGCCGGCGCGGCATGGCTGCTCCTGCTGCGGCTCGTACTGCGGCCCCCGCGGCCGGTCGGCGGCACCCTGGCCGGCGAGTGGGCGACGCTGGCCGGCATCTTCGACGCCCTCGCGGGCGCCTTGGACGCCGTCGGCGGACCCGGCGCCGAGGCCGCCAGGCGGCGGCTCACCGCGGCCATGGACCGGGGTGACGAGGCCCTGCGGCTGCGCCGCCTGTTCCGGCGGCTGGCGCGCCGTTCCACGCGCCGGGACGAACTGCTGCTCGCCGAGCGCTTCGCCGCGGCCACCGCCTTGAGCGAGGCGAGTACCGCCCTGCTGTGGGAGGCACACCCACTGCCGCCCCGCGTCGGGGAGGGTCCGCGCCGGCTCGCCGCCGCGCTGCGCACCGGTGAGCCGCCCGGGGCGCTGCCCGTCCCCGACGCGAGCACCCCGGCCCGCGCCGCCTTCGACCGGGCCCTGCTGCACGCCGCCGTGGTCTTCGCCCGAACGGTCCCCGGCACCACCAGCGCCGAGGAGGTGGCGCCGCTCCCCGCCCTGGGAACCGCGCCCTTGGTGCGGCGGCGCGTCCTGGGGCCGGCCGGGCGCGAGTACGGGCTGCGCGTCGCGGTGTGCGTCACCGCGAGTGCCGCCGTGGCCCTCGCCCTGCGGGCCGACTACTGGTACTGGCTGCCGCTCACCGCCGCCTTCCTGGTGAAGCCGGACATCGGGCCGCTGTTCTCCCGCGTCGTCAACCGCTTCGTCGGGACGGCGCTCGGGGTGCTCGTCTTCGCGGGCCTGGCCGCGGCCTTGGGGGGCGGTCTGTGGTGGACGGTGGTCTGCGCCTCGGTCGCGGGCGCGCTCCTGCCCTTCTCCTTCCGGCACTTCGGGCTGCAGACCTCGGTGGTCACCTTGATGGTGCTGGCGTTCGTCTGGGTGGGCGGCGACACGCAGGCGGCCGCGGACCGCCTGCTGGACACCGCGATAGCGTGCGCCATCGTGGTCGTCGTCGGCCATCTGCCCCCGCTCACCAATCCCACCGCGCGGGTCGCCCACCTGATGGCCGAGGCGCTGCGGCGCACCCGGGAGTACCTGGCGCACGTCGTCACCGCCCCCGCCGGTGAGCGCCCCGAGGAGCGCATGGTGCTCCGGCGGGCCGCCTACAGCTCGCTGGCCGAGGCCCGGTCCGCCGCCGAGACCATCGCGGCGGAACTGCCCTCGGGACGCGGCCGCCATACCGACTGGTTCCCCGTCGCCGCCGCCTCCGAGCGGATCGTGGACGCCGCCACCGCCTGCGCGATCCGCATCGAGCAGGGCGCCGAACGCCCCTCGCGCGAGGAGGGCGGCGACGTCGTCCGCGCCCTGGACGTGCTCGCCGACTCCCTGGACGGCCGAACGCCGGCCACCGGATGGCCGGAGCTCTCCGGCACCCCCGCATGCGCGTCCCTCGCCGACGTCGTGACCGAGCTGCAGCGCATCCGCGTCATCACCGGCGGCCTCACCGTGGGCTCCCGCCCCGCCCGTACCACATAGCCGCCCGAGCGGGAGGCGGCGCCGGCATTCGTCGCGATCAAGCCGGGGGAGCGGCTATGGTCAGGCCAGTCGGCGACACCGGGAGGTTGACGAGGTGGCCGTATTCCTGCTTGCGGTGGGTGCAGCGTGCTGCCTGGGCTTCGGCTTCGTCCTCCAGCAACTCGCCGCCCAGCGTGCCCCGCTGTCCAGCTTCCTGTCCTTCCGGCTGCTGCTCGATCTCATGCGGATGCCGCAATGGCTGCTCGGCATCTTCTTGATGATCTTCGGCATGGTGCTGAGCGCACTCGCCCTCACCAAGGGCGAGCTCTCCCTCGTCGAACCCCTGACCGCGACGAACCTGCTCTTCGCGATGGCCCTGTCGCGTCATCTGACCGGCCAGAGACTGGGCTGGCACGGCTGGTCGGGCGTGGGCTTACTCGCGCTCGGCGTCACCGCCTTCATCGCGGGAGGACGGCCCGCGGGCGGCGGTCATGTCGGCGGCCCCCTGCGGCACTGGCTCGTCATCGGCATCGTCATGGGCGTCGCGCTGCTGCTCGTCGCCTGTGCGCGGCGCCTGCGCCCGTCGCCGGAAGCCACTGTCATCGCGCTCGCCGCCGGCCTGCTCTACGGGCTCCAGGACTCCCTCACCCGCACCTCGGGCCAGATCGCCGAGGAGGAGGGCGTCGCGGCCCTCCTGGTGCACTGGCAGCCCTACGCCATCCTCGGCATCGGCCTCACCGGCCTCGTGCTCGTCCAGAGCGCCTTCGAGACCGCCCCCTTGCGCATGTCCCTGCCCGCCCTGACCGCCGCCCAGCCCCTCGCGGGCATCGCCTGCGGGGTCGGCTTCCTCGGCGACCGCCTCCGCGTCTCCCCGGGAGCCCTCGCCTGGGAGGCGGCCGGCCTCGCCGCCGTCACCCTGGGCGTCGTACTCCTGGGCCGTCACCCGGCGCTGCCCTGCGCCCAGAGCACGCACTCGGGCGACCGCCCCGACGCGACGGGCGAGGAGGAGTCGGTCCGGGCCGTCCGCTGAGCGTGTTTCCGGTGCCCCGGGGACGAGCGGATCGACTCAGACGTCAACCTCCGGCGCGATGAGGCGGGCGACCTCCGCGAGCGGGGGCCAGGACCACTGACCCGCGCGGGCGGCGAGGAAGTGGCGCCGGGTGCCGACCAGGGGGTCGACGGGACGGCAGACGACGTCGGCGCGCCGCCGCTCGATGCCCGACTCGGCGAGCAGCGCCACGCCGAGGCCCGCGCCCGCGAGCAGATTGACCAGGTGCAGACTGTCGACGCGGTGGACGATGCGCGGGGTGAAGCCGGCCAGGGCGCACACGCGCTGGACGAGCTCGTCGTCGTCGCTGCCCCGGGAGTTGGTGATCCACCCGGCCTCCGCGAGCCGGCCCAGCCCCGCCAAGGGCACCGGGCCGCCCGGGCCGGGGTCGGAGGGATGGCCCGCGGGGAGCAGGAGGAACATCGGCTGCGCGGCGAACTGCCGTGCCGAGAGCCCTTTGGGCACGGTGCGCGGCACGAGGCTGTAGTCGTACACGATGCCGAGGTCGACGTCCCCGGCCAGCAGCAGCTCCAGGGTCTGCTCGGGCTCGTGCTCGTTCAGCTGCACCTCGACGCGCGGGTGGCGCTCGCGCAGCCCGACCAGGGCGGGCATCACGACCTGCTCGACCGCGCTGGCGAAGGTCGCCACCCGTACGCGTCCTGCCGGGCCCGTCTCGCCGCGCAGTTCGGCGCGCGCCTCCTCCACGGCGGCAAGAATCGCGACGGCGTGCTCGACCAGGCGCTCCCCGGCCGGGGTCAGCCGCACGCGGCGGCCGACCGGGGCCAGCAGCCGGGCACCGGCCTCCTGCTCCAGGACGGCCAGGTGCTTGGAGACGGCCGACGTGCCGTACCCGGTGCGCTCGGCGACGGCCGCCATGGTGCCGAGGCGGCTGAGCTCGACCAGGAGGCGCAGCCGGCCGAGGTCGGGGAGATGGTCCGCGGGCTCGATCATCCACCGATCGTAAACAATGCGTCCACCAATGACCCGTGGACAGAAACAGACACCAGGCGCTGCAATGGGCCGGTGACCGAGCCGCATACCTTTGCAAGCCGCCGCATGCCTGGCGCGGTGCTGATCCTGGCCGCGATGACGGTGCTGCACACCGGCAGCGCCCTGACGACCGAACTCTTCGACGAGGTGGGGCCGGCCGGCACCACATGGCTGCGCGTGGGCTTCGCGGCGGTGCTGCTGCTCGTGTTCACCGGCCGCTCGCTGTGGCCGGCGCTGCGCGCGGCCCCCCGCCGCGACCTCGTGGCCGTGGTGCTGCTCGGCACGGTCAGCGGCGCCATGATGCTGCTCTTCTCCGAGGCCGCCGACCGCATCCCGCTCGGCACGGCGACCGCCCTGGAGTTCCTCGGCCCGCTGGTAGTCGCGGTCGCGTCCCTGCGCCGCCGCCGCGAACTGGCTTGGCTGCTGCTGGCCGCGGCGGGCGTCCTCTGCCTCACCTCCCCCTGGCAGGACGGTGCCGACATCGCGGGCGTCCTCTTCGGCGTCGCGTCCGGCGCGTGCTGGGCGCTGTACGTGATCGGCACGCAGCACGTCGGCAGCCGCTTCTCCGCGACCCACGGTCTGGCCGTATCGCTCACCATTGCCGCGGTCTTCACCGCGCCCTTCGGTGCGCCCGGTGTCGTGTCAGGCGGCACCTGGCAGGTCGTCGCGGCGGTGGCGGGCATCGCCGTACTGATGCCGCTGGTGCCGTTCCTGCTGGAGATGAAGGCGCTGCAGCGGGTCGGCAAGACCGCCTATGGCACGCTCGCCGGCATGGAGCCGGCCGTCAGCCTGCTGGCCGCGCTGGTGCTGGTCTCGCAGGTGCCGACGGCCTTGCAGGCCGGGGGGACGGTGCTGGTGGTTGTGGCGGGGGTGGGGGCGGCGCGGGGCGAGCGCCGGGCGGAGCGGGTCGGCCCGGTGGGGCCGCCTGCCCCTGTCGAGGTTTCTCCCCCGCCCGCCCTCCCGAGTGCCCTGTGAAGTCACGCGCCCCGGCGCGCGTGCTGGGTGGGTGCCGGGGTCGGGGCCTCCGGGGCTGGCCATTCTGGACAGCACATTTACGTGCGTTTCCAGCACTTGCCCATCCCATCCCTGCCCGGATCCTGCACACAAATATGCTCCACAGTCCAGAACGCCCACCCTCCCCCAGCCTTCGGCCGGGGGTGCCCCCACCACCCCCGCCCCCTCCGTAGTTGTATGCGCCTGATCCCCAGTGGGGGGTGTTAGGGCGGCCATGGCACAGGCCGAGGGTCGGTGCGGCGGCACGTCAGCCGCCCAGCCGTCACCGCCCACACGCGATGCGTACCGGGTGTCACGGCCCAGCCTTCTGCCGGGCGACCGTCACAGGGCGCGTGGTTCACGCCGACATCGCCCCCCAGCAGGGGCACCCCGCCACACCCCGTCCCGGTCGGCTGCACGCCCTGGCGGCCGGTGGGGGTGATCCAGGCAACCGCGGTCACCCCGGTCCGCCTCCATACCCCCCCACTGGGGATCAGGCGCATGACGAAACCGAGGGGGCGGGGGAGTTGGGGGCACCCCCGGCCGAAGGTTGGGGGAGGGCGGGAGGGCGGGGAGAAAACCGGCCCCGGACCGTTGCGGTCAGGCCTTGCCGAAGTGCTGGGCCGGGAAACCCCCAGCCGCGAAGACCCGCTGCGCAAGCAGCCCCGCCAGTGCGGTGAGCCGCTCGACCCCCTCCGCCCCGAGATGTTCGTAAGGCGCGCGGTCGAGACGGTCCGTGATCGCCTCCACCTCGCGGCGCAGTTCCACGCCGCGCTCCGTGAGTTCGCCCTCCGCGTCGAGCAGGCCCCGGTCGCGGAGGCGGTCCTGCGCGGCGGCCCAGTCCTCGGCGGACCAGCCCCGGCTGCGCTGGACGAAACGCGGGGTGAAGCTCTTGCCCGTGGCGGTGTGCGTGACGAGCGCCTCGACCCCGTCGAGCCCCGAGGCGACGAGCGCGGTGAGGTGCCCGTCGCCGCGGTGTTCGCGCAGCAGCGTCGCGGCGTGCCAGAGCGCGAGGTGCGGCCGCTCGGGCACGGGGAGGTCCGCGTTGGCGGCGTAGAGCGGGCGGGCCTGGCGGGTGCACGCCTCGCTGGCGCGCAGGGCGAGGTCCGCGGCCTCCGCGAGGTCGGCCGAGGCGAGGACGTCCGCTCCGAGCAGCCGGGTCAGGACGGCGTCGGTGACGCGCAGCCGCGCGTCGAGGACCGCCGCGGGCGAGGCGAGGTCCCAGGCGCGCGGGACGACCGGCGCGATGATCGCGTGGTTGAAGTTGTAGAAGGTGGCGGTGACCGCGCCCGCCGTCACCGCGCCGAGCGGTGCGGCACGCCCGGCGAAGTAGGCCATGGCGGCGCGTTCCAACCCGAGCGCCGAGAACGTGTCGTCGTACTCCGGGGCGAAGTAGACGACCGAGTGCAGGGGATTCAGCGCGTTGTGGCAGCGCCGTCCGGCGCGCGGTTCCAGGGCGGTGACGGTCATGGCGAACAGGTTACCGACCGGTCGGGATGTCATCGGGAGGCGCATGCCGGAAACGCTGATTCCGTTGCGGGAGCAAGCTCGTTCCACTGATCCGGTAAACGAAGCGTGCGGCAAATGCCGATATGGCTAGTCTGGGCATCCCGAACCCACATGCTCCCCGGAGGACCGCTCATGCCCGCCGCCGACCGCTCGCTCCCGGTCACCGAGCGCACCCGCCACCGGCGCCTCCGCGAGCAGGGCAGCGTGGACCGCGACGACCTGGACGCCGTGCTGGGCGCCGGCTTCGTGTGCCATCTGGCCGTCGTGGTCGACGGCACCCCGCTGGCCGTACCCACGGCCTACGGCCACGACGCCGGGGCCGGAGTGCTCTACCTGCACGGCTCGGTCGCGAGCCGCAGTCTCGTCCAGGCGCCCGGCGCCCCGGTCTGCGTCACCGTGACCCACGTCGACGGTCTGGTCCTCGCCCGGTCCGTCTTCGAGCACGGCGTCAACTACCGCAGCGCCATGGTCATCGGCGTTCCGCGCCGCGTCACCGACCCGGAGGAGCGGCTGCACGGGCTGCGCGTGCTCACCGAGCAGTGCGCCCCCGGCCAGTGGGACTACGCCCGCCGCCCGGACCGCCGCGAACTCGCGGCCACCGACCTGCTCGCCCTCGCCACCGACGAGGCCTCCGTCAAGATCCGCACCGGCCATCCCGGCGACGGGGACGGCCCCGACGCCACGCTGCCGGTCTGGGCCGGGGTCGTCCCGCTGAGCACGACCCGGGGCGCCCCGGTCGCCGACCCCGCGCTGCGCGACGGCATCCCCCTGCCGCCGCACCTCAGGGGCGGGCTCCCACCGACCAGGTGAAACGCGGCTCACGGCGCTCCAGGAACGCCGCCACGCCCTCCGCGGTGTCGCTGCTGTCAGCCGCCTGCCGGGACCAGTACGCCACACGGGACGGATCGGCTTCCGGGGCCGTGAAGTCCTTGGCCGCGGCCTGGGTGAGCTGGGAACGGGCGGCGAGCAGGCCCGCGTACTCCTCGACGCGTTTGTCCAGCGCGTCGTCCGGCAGCACCTCGTCCACCAGCCCGGTGCGCAGGGCGCGTTCGTGGTCGATCAGCTCGGCCGAGAAGAGCAGGTGCTTCGCGGTGGACGGGCCGACCAGGCCGGTCAGCCGGCGTGTCGAGGAGGCCGGGTAGACGATCCCGAGCCGCGCCGGCGTGACTCCGAAGCGCGCGCCCTCGGCGGCGAAGCGCAGGTCGCAGGCGGCCGCGAGCTGGCAGCCGCCGCCGACGCAGAAGCCGCGGACGGCGGCCAGGGCCGGTTTGGGGAAGGCGGCCAGCGCCTCCTCGGCCTCGACGGCCGCGCTCTGTGCCGCGCCGGGGCCGCTCGCCGCGTCGCGCAGGTCGGAGATGTCGGCGCCCGCGCAGAAGGTGCCGTCGGCGCCGGTGAGCACCAGCACCCGTACGGAGGGGTCGCCGGCCAGCCGGGCCAGCAGGCGCGGCAGTTCCCGCCACATGGCCAGGGTCATGGCGTTCCGCTTGGCCGGATTGCTGATGGTCACGGTGGCGGTTGCGCCCGCCGTCTCCAGCAGCAGACCGGGCCCGGACGGGTCGGACATGCCCGCATCCCCCACTCGTCGTGTCGTTGCGATGCCGCGACGGGGATCCTATCGGGGCCTCCGCCCAAGGAATCGGGGTATATGTCCCCTAGCCGGCCCGGACCGGCTCCCGACGCGTTCAAGGAGGCGGCCATGGCCCCGTTCAAGGGACGCAAGAAGTACCCGGATCCCCCCGAAGCCGGGATCAAACGCAGCTTCGGGTGGGTCGCCGTCCTCGGCGCGGTCCTCGTCGTCTGCGGCCTGGTCGGGCTCTTCTACGTGGGTTTCGCCACCATCACCTCGATGGTGCTGTTCGGCTGGCTGCTCCTCATCGGCGGGGTCGTGGGCCTGGCGCAGGCCGTCCAGAACCGCGAGATCAACTACTTCTGGCTGGCCCTGGTGGTCGCTGCCCTGTACATCGCGGCGGGCGTGGTCGTCATCCGCAATCCCGCGGAGAGCGCGGCGGCCCTCACGATGTTCGCCGCGCTGCTGTTCCTGACCGGCGGGATCTTCCGGTTGTTCGGCGGACTGGTGGTGCGCGGACCGCAGATGGTGTGGACGCTGATCCAGGGGGCGGTCGGCATTCTGCTGGCCGTCCTGGTGCTGGCGAACTGGCCGCACAGCAGTGTCTACGTGATCGGCGCCTTCTTCTCGCTGGCGCTGCTCTTCGACGGTCTCGGCCTGCTCGGTGCGGGCCTGGGCGGCCGGCGGATCGTCGGAATGGTGGCCGAGGCGCGGCAGACTCCAGTGGAGCATTGAAAGCGGTACCGGCGGGTCATCGGGGCACATCGCGCTCACCAACTCCGGTCACGCTGTGTCGCACGCGGTCGAAAGCTGCGGATTTACGGTCAGCGACTCGGGGTGGAGTCCCCGGCTGCCGACACTCGGAACGTGAGGCGGACCCCGTCGCCGCCCAGCGGGCCGGGAAGGGGGACCGCGGGGAGCATCGCGCGAATGCGAGGGTGAACGCCGCCATGGACGTACGCGGGAGCGTCCCGCCCGAACCGGTGCCTCCGGTGGCACCGGACTTTCCGCGCCCCTACGAGGGTGTGTGGCGCTTCACCGCCCCCGCACTGGACTCCTCGGTGCCGCAGGCCCGGCACGCCGTACGGGACCTGCTCGTGCGGCAGGGCGTCCCCATCGACGACGACCTGCTCCAGAGCCTGCTGCTGATCGTGTCCGAGCTGGTGACGAACGCGGTGCGGCACGCCGCCCTGCTCTCCCCGGAGATCGCCGTGGAGGTCGCCGTGGGCCTGGACTGGGTCCGCGTGGCGGTGGAGGACAACCATCCGTACCGCCCGAAGGCGCTCCGGGTGGACGACGCGGACACCGGTGGGCGCGGCCTGCTGCTGGTCAAGTCGGTCACCGCCGAGGCGGGCGGGATGTGCGACGTGCAGCAGACCGCTTCCGGGGGGAAGGTCATCTGGGCGGCGCTTCCGCTGCCGCCCGGCGCTCTTCTGTGACGGTGAGGTGCGACGGCTACCAGCCGGCGCGCTCGCCCGTCAGCTCCCGCACGGCCGGCAGGGCCGCTCCCAGCACCGTCGGGAACCAGGCGGAGAGCGGCCCCGACTCCTCGAGCGCGGCCAGCTCCCGCGGGGTCACGAAGGCGGTCTCGCCGATCTCCTCCGGGTCGGGGTTCAGCGGCGCGGTCATCAGGCCCACGAAGAGGTGGTTGAACTCCTGCTCCACCAGGCCCGACGCCGGGTCCGGGTGGTTGTAGCGGACCGTGCCGGCCTCCCGCAGCGACGCGGGGGCGGCGCCCAGCTCCTCCGCGGTGCGGCGCGCCGCGGCGACGAAGGGCGGCTCCTGCGGGTAGGGGTGGCCGCAGCAGGTGTTCGACCACACACCGGGGGAGTGGTACTTGCCGAGCGCCCGGCGCTGGAGCAGCAGCCGGCCCTCGCCGTCGAAGAGGAAGACCGAGAAGGCCCGGTGGAGCCGGCCCGGCGGCAGATGGGCCGAGAGCTTCTCCGCGGTGCCGATCGTCACCCCGGTCTCGTCGACCAGTTCGAGCATGATCGGAGCCGAGGCGCCGTTGGAGGCGGGATCCGGGGCGGGGGTGAGGGGCCGGCCGGCGGCGGGACTCGTGGGCATGGCCATCCTTTGCATCGACGACGAGACCTCAGTCTGCCTCACGCGCGGGGTCCGGACGTCGTCGCAGCGCGCTCAATGCCGGTGACACTGTGTCGATCGCGGGTGTCGCCGGGTCAGTGGCACAGCCGCGCCTCGTGCTCCGCGTGGCCGCCGGGTTCCAGCTGGAATGTGCAGTGCTCCACGTCGAAGTGGCTTCCCAGGCAGCCCTGCAGGTCGTGCAGCACCTTCTCGTGGCCAACGGCGTCCAGGGTGTCCGGGCTCACCACCACGTGGGCCGAGAGCACCGGCATGCCCGAGGTGATGGTCCACACGTGCAGGTCGTGCAGGCCCTCGACGCCGGGCAGCGCGAGGATGTGATGGCGGACGTCCGCCATGTCGACGTCCCGGGGGGCGGCCTCCAGCAGGACGTCGATGGCCTCCCGCAGCAGCTTCCACGTACGCGGGACGATCATCACACCGATCAGCAGCGAGGCCACCGGGTCGGCCTGACGCCACCCTGTGGTCATGATCACCACGGCCGCCACGACCACCGCGAGCGAGCCCAGGGCGTCCGCAGTGACCTCCAGGAACGCGCCGCGCACGTTCAGGCTCTCGCGCTGCCCGCGCATCAGCAGCAGGAGCGACACCGAGTTGGCCGCCAGGCCGACCACGCCGAAGACGACCGTGAGCCCGCCCTCGACCTCGGCCGGGGTGACCAGCCGGGAGACGGCCTCGTAGAAGATGTACGCGCCCACGCCGAACAGCAGCACGGCATTGGCCACCGCCGAAAGGATCTCCGCCCGTGCCAGGCCGAAGGTACGGCGCTCGCTCGGCGGGCGGTTGGCGAAGTGGATCGCCACCAGCGACATCGCCAGGCCCGCGGCGTCCGTGGCCATGTGGCCGGCGTCGGCGAGCAGCGCGAGGGAACCGGTGAGGGTGCTGCCCACCACCTCCGCCACGAGGATCAGCAGCGTGATGCCGAGCGCGATCCGCAGCCGGTCGCGGAACTGCGCCGCGGCCGTGCCGGTCAGCCCGGCCGCGGATCCGTGGCCGTGGTCGTGCCCGTGCGAGTGCCCTGCCCCCATGGTCTGGGACTCCCCTTTCGCCGTCCGCGCTCCCGCGCTCGCCGGCTCCGGCCGGCGTGCCCCAGTGAACAACGGTGACCGTCCGTGGGCAACTCGCCACTGGTCACCGTTGTCATGTGCGGTGACCTGCGGCGATGGCCCGCGTACGGGGCGTGTTCCGGAGGGCGGCGGATACTAGGGGCGGCGGGCCTCCGGGTGCAGCACGCACCAGCCCTCCCACGCCGACTCGACCATCTCGCGCACCCCGCGCACGGCGCTCCAGCCGAGTTCCTTGTGGATCAGCTCGGCCGAGGCCACCACGCTCGCCGGATCGCCGGCGCGGCGCGGAGTCACCAGCGGTGTCACGTCCGGGTATCCGGCGACCTCGGTGATGAGGTCGATCAGTTCACGAACGGAGACACCTTCGCCGCGCCCGATGTTGACGGTCAGGTCCTCGGCGGTGTCCCGGCCGGTGACCCAGCGGGCGGCGGCGAGGTGCGCGTCGGCCAGATCCTCGACGTGGATGTAGTCACGGACGCAGGTGCCGTCGGGGGTCGGGTAGTCGTCGCCGAAGATCCGCGGGGGCTCGCCCGCGGTGAGCTTCTCGAACACCATCGGGACGACGTTGAAGACCCCGGTGTCCGCGAGTTCCGGCACGGCCGCGCCCGCCACGTTGAAGTACCGCAGACATGTCGTGGAGATCCCGTGCGCCCTGCCCGCCGCCCGCACCAGCCACTCGCCGGCCAGCTTGGTCTCCCCGTAGGGGCTCATGGGCAGGCACGGCGTGGACTCGGTCACCAGCGGCACGTCCGGCAGGCCGTACACCGCGGCGGAGGAGGAGAAGACGAAACGGCCGATCCCGGCCGCCGCCACCGCCTCCAGGAGTGTGCCGAGGCCGCCCACGTTCTCCCGGTAGTACAGCAGCGGCTGCTCCACGGACTGGCCGACCTGCTTCCGTGCCGCCAGGTGCACGACGCCCGTGACGCCGTGCTCGGCGATCGTGCGGTCCAGCAGGTCCCGGTCGAGTGTGGAACCGGTCACCCTCGGCACGTCGGCGGGGACCCGGGAGGCCACGCCGGCCGAGCCGTCGTCGTAGACCACGACGCGTTCCCCGGCGCGGGTCATCGCCCGCACCACATGAGAGCCGATGAATCCTGCCCCGCCTGTGATCAGCCACGTCATGACCGTCACCCTATCGGCGGATACGCACCGAGGGTTGTCCCTTCGTCCGCGACCGGTGATGATGATCACGCCATCCGCACCAAGGGCAGGGAAACGGCCGGTGAACGGAACCTTCCCGGAATCCGATAGCCTCTGCCGTCACAGCCGCCCTGACACGGCGCGCCCGGGTATCCGGCCGGTGTGTCAGAGCCAGGTGCCGACCGGCGCCGCCCCACCCGTCCACTGTGTGTCCCAGGGAGTGAGTCCGTCTGCCGACCGCCATCCTCACCGGTCCGCCGGTCGCGGGTTCACCGATCGAGGGTGACCTGCGCGGCCTCGGCTTCGACGTGCTCGCGGTGGACGACGCAGGTGCCCTCGCGGCACGCCTTGCCGCCGTCCCGCCCGCCGAGCGCGTCGCGGTCGTCGACCCGCGCTTCGTCGGCCACGTCCACGCGCTGCGGCTCGCGCTGACCGACCCCCGCTTCGACGCCGCCGCCGTGCCGGGCGCCCTGTCCGTCCAGCCGGCCGCCCGTCCCGCGCTCATACGGGCGCTGGCGCCGGCCGGCGACCGGCGCGCGGGCCGTACCGCCGTCGCCGGGGCGGCGAGCCTGCCCGACGAGCTGGCGGCGGGCATGGACGCCGAAGGCGTCGCCGTGCAGCGGCCTGAGCTCGGCGTCCTGGTCGCCCAGGTGCCGGCCGGCGCTGAGGAGCGGGCACAGGCCGAGGCGGCCGTCGCCGCCGTCGACGACGAGGCGGTGCGCCTGCGCAGCGCCGTGAAGTCCCGCGACGGCTTCTTCACCACCCACTTCGTCAGTCCGTACTCCCGCTACATCGCGCGCTGGTGCGCCCGCCGCGGGTTCACGCCGAACCAGGTGACGACTGCCTCGCTGCTGGTCGCCCTGATCGCCGCCGCCTGCGCCGCGACCGGCACCCGCCCCGGGTTCGTGGCGGCCGGCGTGCTCCTCATCGCGTCCTTCGTGCTGGACTGCACCGACGGGCAGCTCGCCCGCTACTCGCTGCAGTACTCCACGCTCGGCGCCTGGCTCGACGCCACCTTCGACCGCGTCAAGGAGTACGCGTACTACGCCGGCCTCGCGCTCGGCGCCGCCCGCGCCGGCGGCGGTGACGACGTATGGGCGCTCGCCCTGGGGGCGATGGTCCTGCAGACCTGCCGCCATGTGGTCGACTTCTCCTTCAACGAGGCCAACCACGACGCGGAGGCCAACACCAGCCCCACCGCCGCGCTGTCCGACCGGCTCGACCGGGCCGGCTGGACGGTGTGGATACGCAGGATGATCGTGCTGCCCATCGGCGAACGCTGGGCGCTGATAGCCGTCCTCACCGCGGCCACCACACCGCGCATCACCTTCGTGGTACTGATCATCGGCTGCGCCTTCGCCGCCTGCTACACCACCGCCGGTCGCGTTCTGCGCTCGCTGACCCGCAAGGCGGTACGCACCGACCGCGCCGCCGCCGCGCTGGCCGAGCTCGCCGACACCGGACCCCTCGCCGAGGCCGTCGCCCGCACGCTGCGCGGCCGCGGCTTCCCGGCCGCCGCCGCGGTGGGCGCGGCAGTGATGATCGCCACGTCACTGGCGGCCCCGGCGGGCAGCTGGTGGCCGCTCGCGGCCGCGGCCGTCTACGTCGTCACCGCGGGCCTCGCCGTCGCAGGACCGCTCAAGGGAGCCCTCGACTGGCTTGTCCCGCCCCTCTTCCGGGCAGCCGAGTACGGAACCGTCCTGGCGCTCGCGGCCGTCTCGAAGGTGAACGGAGCATTGCCCGCGGCTTTCTGTTTGGTTGCCGCGGTCGCCTACCATCACTACGACACGGTGTACCGCATCCGCGGCGGGACAGGGGCGCCGCCACGGGCCCTGGTACGGGCGACCGGCGGGCACGAGGGAAGGACGCTCGTGGTCGCGGCCGTGTCCGTGGCCCTGGCGCACACCACGGGATTCACGGTGGCGCTGACGGTCCTCGCCGTCGCACTCGCCCTGCTGGTGCTCACCGAGAGCATCCGCTTCTGGATGTCCTCGGGGGCGCCCGCCGTGCACGACGAAACAGGAGAACCCGCATGATCGGCCTCGTGCTGGCGGCCGGCGCCGGACGGCGTCTTCGCCCCTACACCGACACCCTGCCGAAGGCCTTGGTGCCGGTGGACCGGGCGGGCGAGGGCAGGACCACGGTCCTGGACCTGACGCTGCGCAATTTCGCCGAGATCGGTCTGACCGATGCCGCCGTCGTCGTGGGCTATCGCAAGGAGGCCGTGCACGAGCGCCAGACCGCGCTGGAGGCCAAGTACGGCGTCAAGCTCCACCTCGTCGAGAACGACAAGGCCGAGGAGTGGAACAACGCCTACTCCCTGTGGTGTGCCCGTGACGTGCTCGCCGAGGGCGTGATCCTCGCCAACGGCGACACCGTGCACCCCGTCTCCGTCGAGCAGACGCTGCTGGAGGCCCGCGGCGGTGCCCGCCGCATCATCCTCGCCCTGGACACGGTCAAGGACCTGGCCGACGAGGAGATGAAGGTCGTCACGGCCGAGGGTCAGGGCGTGCGCCGGATCACCAAGCTGATGGACCCGGCCTCGGCGACCGGCGAGTACATCGGCGTCACCCTCATCGAGGGCGCCGCGGCCGACGACCTCGCCGACGCGCTGAAGGCGACCTACGAGCGCGACCCGCAGCTGTACTACGAGGACGGCTACCAGGAGCTGGTCGACCGCGGGCTGCGCGTCGACGTCGCCCCGATCGGCGAGGTCCCCTGGGTCGAGATCGACAACCACGACGACCTCAACCGGGCCCGGGAGATCGCGTGCCGGTACTGACGAGGCTCATACCCTCGCCGGTCGTCGTCGACATCCGTGCCGGAGCCCTCGACGACCTGGCGGTGGTCCTGGCCGACCAGCGGATCTCCAGCTCCGGCCGGCTGGCCGTCGCGGTCAGCGGCGGCTCCGGCCAGGTGCTGCGCGAGCGGCTGGCCCCGGCGCTGCCCGGCGCCGACTGGTTCGAGGTGGCCGGCGGCACCATCGACGGCGCCGTCAGGCTCGCCGACGCCATGCGCGGCAAGCGCTACGACGCCGTGGTGGCGCTCGGCGGCGGCAAGATCATCGATGCCGCGAAGTACGCCGCCGCCCGTGTCGGGCTGCCGGTGGTGGCCGTCGCGACCAACCTGGCGCACGACGGCCTGTGCTCGCCGGTGTCCACGCTGGACAACGACAACGGCCGGGGCTCGTACGGCGTGCCGAGCCCCATCGCCATGGTCATCGACCTCGACGTGATCCGTGAGGCCCCGGTCCGCTTCGTGCGTTCCGGCATCGGCGACGCCATCTCCAACATCTCCTGCATCGCGGACTGGGAGCTGTCCCACCGCGAGACGGGTGAGCCGATCGACGGCCTGGCCGCCGCGATGGCCCGGACGGCCGGCGAGTCCGTGCTCCGTCACCCCGGCGGCATCGGTGACGACGAGTTCCTGACCGTGCTCGCCGAGGCGCTGGTGCTCACCGGCATCGCCATGTCGATCAGCGGCGACAGCCGGCCCGCGTCGGGTGCCTGCCACGAGATCAGCCATGCGATCGACCTGCTCCACCCGCGGCGGGCCGCCGCCCACGGTGAACAGGTCGGCATAGGCGCCGCCTTCGCGATGTTCCTGCGCGGCGCCGAGGAACAGGCGGGGCTCTTCGCGGAGACCCTGCGCAACCACGGACTGCCGGTCACGCCCGGCGAGATCGGCTTCACCGAGGACGAGTTCGTCAAGGCCGTCGCCTACGCACCGCAGACCCGCCCCGGGCGCTACACGATCCTCGAGCACCTGGAGCTTTCCACCGACGAGATCAGGGACGCTTACGCAGACTATGCCAAAACCATCGGTAGCTGAGCTGCGGCCGGTCGTTCACCCCGCAGGGCTGAAGGACCGCCGTAGCGGTGAGCACTGGGCCGGGCGCATGTACATGCGCGAGGTCTCGCTGCGCTGGACCCGTCACCTGGTGAACAGCCGGGTGACGCCCAACCAGCTCACGTATCTGATGATCGTCGCGGGCATCGCGGCCGGTGCGGCGCTCCTGGTGCCGGGCCCGGCCGGAGCCGTGGCCGCCGCGTTGCTGATCCAGCTGTACCTGCTGCTGGACTGCGTGGACGGCGAGGTCGCCCGCTGGCGCAGACAGACCTCCATAACCGGCGTGTACCTCGACCGGGTGGGCCACTACCTGTCCGAGGCCGCGTTGTTGATCGGTTTCGGCGTGCGCGCCGCCGACCTCTTCCACCGGGACGGCGCGAGCACCCAGTGGGGCTGGGCGTTCCTCGGGACGCTGGCCGCCCTGGGCGCCATCCTGATCAAGGCGGAGACCGACCTGGTCGACGTGGCCCGGGCACGCAGCGGCCTGCCCGCGGTGCAGGACGAGGCGTCCGTGCCGCGTTCCTCCGGTCTGGCGCTGGCGCGCCGGGCCGCGGCCGCGCTGAAGTTCCACCGACTGGTCGGCGGCGTCGAGGCCTCGCTGCTGATCCTGGCCGCGGGTGTCGCGGACTCCTTCCACGGCGACCTGCTGTTCACCCGGATCGCGGTGTGCGCCCTGGCCGCCATCGCCGTGCTGCAGACGCTGCTGCACCTGGTCTCGATCCTCGCCTCGAACAGGCTGAGGTGACAGCGGTGGGGACGTCGGCGGAATCGTTGCGCCTCGGCGCGGTGATCATCACCATGGGCAACCGCCCGGAGGAGTTGCGCGACCTGCTGGACTCGGTCGCCAAGCAGACCGGCCCGGCGATAGAGGTCGCCGTGGTCGGCAACGGCTCCCCGCTGCCCGAGCTGCCGGCCGGCGTGCGGTCCGTGGAACTGCCCGAGAACCTGGGCATACCCGGCGGACGCAACGTCGGCATAGAGGTCTTCGGCCCCGGCGGCCGTGACGTCGACGTCCTCCTGTTCCTCGACGACGACGGGCTGCTGCCCGACGAGGACACCGCCGCTCTGGTCCGCGAAGCCTTCGCCGACGACCCCCACCTCGGCATCGTCAGCTTCCGGATCGCCGATCCGGAGTCCGGCGTCACCCAGCGCCGCCACGTCCCCCGGCTGCGCGCCTCCGACCCGATGCGCTCCTCACGCGTCACGACCTTCCTGGGCGGCGCCAATGCCGTCCGCACCACGGTCTTCCAGCAGGTCGGCGTATTGCCGGACGAGTTCTTCTACGCACATGAGGAGACCGACCTCGCCTGGCGGGCCCTCGACGCGGGCTGGATGATCGACTACCGCTCGGACATGGTGCTCTACCACCCGCTGACCGCCCCGAGCCGGCACGCCGTCTACCACCGCATGGTGGCCCGCAACCGCGTGTGGCTCGCCCGGCGCAATCTGCCCTGGGCGCTGGTGCCGGCGTATGTGGGGGTCTGGCTGCTGCTGACGCTGCTGCGGCGGCCCTCGCGACCGGCGCTGCGCGCCTGGTTCGGCGGGTTCCGGGAGGGCTGGACGACTCCGTGCGGCCGGCGCCGGCCCATGCGGTGGTCCACCGTCTGGCGGCTCGCCCGACTGGGCCGGCCCCCGATCATCTGACAAGCTCGAAAGTCGACAGCACGCGGCGCATCCGGCACCTTCCGCCCGGATGCGCTTCCCACGGGACGAAAGTGTCGACTGTGAGCGAGACAGCGCACGACGATGCGGTCGCCACGGGTGCCGGAGCGGCGTCGTCCGCGGACGACGTTCCGGCCCCGGCCGAACTCGCGGCCAAGTACGGCCTCGCCGTCAGCGGCGCCCGGCCGGGCCTCGCGGCCTATCTGCGGCAGTTGTGGAGCCGCCGGCACTTCATCTCGTCGTTCGCCAGGGCCCGGGCGTCGGCGCAGTACACCCAGGCCCGGCTGGGCCAGCTGTGGCAGGTGCTGACGCCGCTGTTCAACGCGGCCGTCTACTACTTCATCTTCGGTCTGCTGCTCGGCACCGACCGCGGTGTGGACAACTTCATCGCGTTCCTGGTCACCGGTGTCTTCGTCTTCACCTACACCCAGTCCTCGGTGATGGCCGGGGTCCGCTCGATCTCCGGCAACCTCGGCCTGATCCGGGCACTGCACTTCCCCCGCGCCTCGATGCCGCTGGCGTTCACCCTCGTGCAGTTACAGCAACTGCTGATGTCGATGCTCGTGCTGCTGGCCATCGTGCTCATGACCGGTGAGGTGCCGCGTCCGGCCTGGCTGCTGGCCGTGCCCGCGCTGGCGCTGCAGTCGGTGTTCAACGCGGGGCTCGCGATGGTCATGGCGCGGCTCGGCAGCAGGATGACCGACCTGGCGCAGCTGATGCCGTTCGTCCTGCGCACGTGGATGTACACCTCTGGTGTCATGTACAGCATCACGCACTTCACGGCGCACGCCCCCGCGCCGGTCCAGCTGGCCCTGCAGCTGAACCCGGCCGCCGTCTACATCGACCTCGTGCGCTTCGCGCTGATCGACAGCTTCACCGCCGAGCAGTTGCCCCCGCACGTCTGGGCCGTCGCGCTGGGCTGGGCCCTGGTGATGGGTGTGGGTGGTTTCGTGTACTTCTGGAAGGCCGAGGAGCAGTACGGCCGGGGCTGATCGCGAAATTCATCCCGCGTTGGGGCCGCCGTAGTGAGGCGTGTGGCCGAAACGGTCATTCGGGACCTGTGTGGCTCCTGATTTTTACGGGACTTTGCCAGCACCCTGGAAGTCGACCCTCCGAATGTGCGTTGGAGCTTGCGGATCGACATCGTTGTGCACCCCGGCGCACGCCGGGCCCGCTCTGCGCCGTAAGCTGTAGCGGTACTCAATCGCCGGATCTCAGGCGAAACGTCCGGAGAGTCGGTTCGGGTACGCGGTGGCCCGGAGCAGGAGATATGGCGGCGGCGTGTCCGAAATTGGGTGTTATGGGCTATCAGTGTAGAACGGGGGATGTGACGGCTATGGCTCTGTGGACCCCTGGGGAGAAGGCGCCCACCGCCCGGACACCGGGACGTCCACGGTGACCGCGCTGCGCCCCGCGGCTTCGGGCGACGCGTCCGCGGACGCCCATTCACAGGCCGTCCTCGCCAAGGCGACCAGGGAGAACTTCCCGGTCGCCCCGTTCTTCCTGCCCCGCTCCTGGCGGGGTGACCTCATGGCCGTCTACGGCTACGCCCGGCTCGTGGACGACATCGGCGACGGGGACCTGGCCGGCGGCGGACGCGAGGACGCCCTGCGCCTGGGGCTGCCCGCCGACGCGGCCGATGACCGCGTGGCCATGCTCGACGCCTTCGAGGCCGACCTGCGCCGGGTCTTCGACGGCCCGCCGGACACGATCCGGCACCCCCTGCTCCGCGCCCTGCGCCCCACCGTGCTGCGGCACAGCCTCACCCCGGAGCCCTTCCTCGGCCTCGTGGCGGCCAACCGGCAGGACCAGCTCGTCCGCCGCTACGCCACGTACGAGGACCTGCTCGCCTACTGCGAGCTGTCGGCCAACCCGGTCGGCCGCCTCGTCCTGGGCATCACCGGCACCGCCACCCCCGAGCGGATCCGCCGCTCGGACGCGGTCTGCACCGCACTGCAGATCGTCGAGCACCTTCAGGACGTGACCGAGGACCTCGGCCGCGACCGCATCTACCTGCCCGCCGAGGACATGAAGCACTTCGGCGTGACCGAAACCGATCTCACCACCGCAACCGCGGGCGCATCGGTGCGCGCGCTGGTGGCCCGTGAAGCGGAACGCGCCCGCGATCTTCTGAATGAAGGCACCCCCTTGGTGGGTAGCGTCCACGGCAGGCTCAGGCTGCTGCTCGCCGGATTCGTCGGGGGAGGCCGCGCCGCCCTCCGGGCGATCGCGGACGCCGGGTACGACGTGCTGCCAGGGCCGCCGAAGGCGGGCAAGTACAGCCTCCTGCGCGAGGTGGGGTCGACATTGCGAAGAGAGGGGTGAGCCGGACAGTGAACGGCTCCGATCGCATGTCCGGACCGGTGCTCGCGGCGTACGCCTACTGCGAGAGCGTCACCGGCCACGAAGCCCGCAACTTTGCCTATGGCATCCGGCTGCTGCCCACCCCCAAACGGCAGGCGATGTCGGCCTTGTACGCGTTCTCCCGACGGGTCGACGACATCGGCGACGGCGACCTCGCGCCCGCCGACAAGCAGGCCCGGCTGGACCAGACGCGCGCCGTGCTGGCCCGGGTCCGCGCCGGCGAGGTCACCGAGGAGGAGACCGACCCCGTGGCGGTCGCCCTCGCCGACTCCGCCCGCCGCTTCCCGATCCCGCTCGGCGGGCTCGACGAGCTCATCGACGGCGTCCAGATGGACCTGCGCGGCGACACCTACGAGACATGGGACGACCTCGCGGCCTACTGCCGCTGTGTCGCCGGGGCCATCGGCCGGCTCTCGCTCGGCGTCTTCGGCACGGCGACCTCCGCGCAGGAACGCGAGCGCGCCGCCGAGTACGCCGACACCCTCGGGCTCGCCCTGCAACTCACCAACATCCTGCGGGACCTGCGCGAGGACGCGAGCAACGGGCGCACCTACCTGCCCGCCAACGACCTTGCCAAGTTCGGCTGTTCGGACGGATTCCACTCCGACACCCCGCCGCAGGGCGCGGACTTCGCCGGCCTGATCGAGTTCGAGGTGCGCCGGGCCCGGGCCCTGTTCGCCGACGGCTACCGGCTGCTGCCCATGCTGGACCGCCGCAGCGGCGCCTGCGTCTCCGCGATGGCGGGCATCTACCGCCGGCTGCTGGAGCGCATCGCCGCCGACCCCGAGGCCGTACTGCGCGGCCGGGTCTCGCTCCCCGCCCACGAGAAGGCGTACGTCGCGGCCCGCGGTCTCGCGGGACTCGACGCCCGCCGGGCGGCCAGGAGGCGCGTGTGACGCCCGCTCCAGCCGCCACGGGCGCCGCTGCCGGTCCATGCGGCGCGCCCGAACCGGGTACGGAAGCCGTCCGCCGGCGGGCGAAGCGGTTTTTCTCCCACGGCGTGGCAACCGTCACCGTGTCCGGCGCGTCACTGTCGGCAACGGTACGGTCCGCCCCGCGGGGCGGACCGAGGGGGAGGACGGATGGCTGAGCACACGGCCGTCGTGGTCGGTGGCGGGCTCGCGGGCACGACCGCGGCCCTGGCACTGGCCGACGCCGGGCTGCGCGTCACCCTGCTGGAGGCACGGCCCCGGCTGGGCGGCCTCGCCTTCTCCTTCCAGCGCGGCGACCTGACCGTCGACAACGGCCAGCACGTCTTCCTGCGCTGCTGCGACGCGTACCGCCGGTTCCTCGACCGGATCGACGCGACCGAGCTCGTCACCGTGCAGAACCGGCTGGACGTGCCCGTGCTCGACGTCGGCGGCGCCCGGCCGCGGCTCGGCCGGCTGCGGCGCGCCGGGCTCCCGGTTCCGCTGCACCTGGCCGCGAGCCTGGCCACGTACCCGCACCTGTCGCTCGCCGAGCGTGCCTCCGTCGGCCGCGCCGCGCTCGCCCTGCGCGGCCTGGACCTCGCCGACCCCGCGCTGGACGCGGTGGACTTCGGCAGCTGGCTGAGCCGGCGCGGCCAGTCGCCGCGCACGATCGAGGCCCTGTGGGACCTGGTCGGCGTCGCGACCCTCAACGCCACCGCGGCGAACTCCTCGCTCGGCCTGGCCGCGATGGTCTTCAAGACCGGACTGCTGTCCGACCCGGGTGCCGCCGACATCGGCTGGGCCGCCCGGCCGCTCGGCGAGCTGCACGACGACCGGGCCCGCACGGCCCTGGACAAGGCCGGGGTCCGCACCCTGCTGCGGGCCCGCGTCACCTCGATCACCCGCACGGACGCGGCCGAGCCGGTACGGTCCGACGCGGGCGCGGCCGCCCCCGACGCCGGCGAGGGCCGTGCGGTCTGGGAGGTCGAGGCCGAGACCGGCCCCGGCCGCGGCGAGCGCATCACCGCCGACGTCGTGGTGCTGGCCGTGCCGCAGCACGAGGCGCACGGACTGCTGCCCGCGGGTGCCCTGGAGGATCCCGGCGCCCTGCTGCGCATCGGCACCGCGCCCATCCTGAACGTCCACGTCGTCTACGACCGTGAGGTGCTGCGGCAGCCCTTCTTCGCGGCACTCGGCAGTCCCGTGCAGTGGGTCTTCGACCGTACGGAGCCCTCCGGGCTCACCGGCGGCGGCCAGTACCTCGCCCTGTCCCAGTCCGCCGCCGAGGAGGAGATCGACCTGCCGGTGGCAGAGCTGCGCAAGCGCTATCTGCCCGAACTGGAGCGACTGCTCCCGGCCGCGCGCGACGCCGTCGTCCGGGATTTCTTCGTCACCAGGGAGCGGACGGCGACCTTCGCGCCCGCCCCCGGTGTCGGCGCCCTGCGCCCCGGTCCCCGTACCCGGGCGCCGGGCGTCTGGCTCGCCGGCGCGTGGACCGCCACCGGCTGGCCCGCGACCATGGAAAGCGCGGTCCGCAGCGGTTTGCAAGCCTCCCGAGCAGCTTTGACCGCACTCCGCCATCCCTTCGACCCACGCCCCTTCGAAATCGAAGGCCTGGAGCCGGCATGAGCCTCACCAGTGCAACCCGAGGAGACAATGTGACCGCTGGCCACGAGCAGATGAACGCGGGCGTCGACAGAGCGACCGTGACCGCGCTGCTGGAGCGCGGCCGCGAGCTGTCCACGCCGGTGCTGCGCGCCGCCGTGGACCGTCTCGCACCCCCCATGGACACCGTCGCGGCCTACCACTTCGGGTGGATCGACGCCGCGGGCAACCCCACCCACGGCGACAGCGGCAAGGCCGTCCGTCCCGCGCTCGCCCTGCTCTCCGCCGAGGCCGCGGGCGCGGGCCCCGAGACCGGCATCCCCGGCGCGGTCGCGGTCGAATTGGTGCACAACTTCTCGCTGCTGCACGACGACCTGATGGACGGCGACGAGCAGCGCCGGCACCGTGACACGGTCTGGAAGGTGCACGGTCCCGCCCAGGCCATCCTGGTCGGCGACGCGCTGTTCGCACTCGCGAACGAGATCCTGCTGGAGCAGGGCACCCCGGAGGCCGGCCGGGCCACCCGGCGGATCACCACCGCTACCCGCAAGCTGATCGACGGTCAGGCGCAGGACATCTCCTTCGAGCACCGCGAGCGGGTCACCGTGCAGGAGTGCCTGGAGATGGAGGGCAACAAGACCGGCGCCCTGCTGGCCTGCGCCTCCTCCATCGGCGCGGTGCTCGGCGGCGCCTCGGAGGCGGACGCCGACGCCCTGGAGGAGTACGGGTACCACCTGGGCCTGGCCTTCCAGGCCATCGACGACCTGCTGGGCATCTGGGGCGACCCGGCGGCGACCGGCAAGCAGACCTGGAGCGACCTGCGCCAGCGCAAGAAGTCGCTGCCGGTCGTGGCCGCGCTGGCTGCGGGGGGCTCGGCCTCGGAACGCCTGGCCGAGCTCCTGGCAGCGGATGCGAAGGCCGCGGACTCGGCGGACCGTAATGATATCGAGTCCTTCGACGAGGAAGAGTTCGCGGCGAGGGCCGCGTTGATCGAGGAGGCTGGGGGTCGGGAGTGGACATCCCAGGAGGCCCGTCGCCAGTACGCCACCGCAATTTCCGCACTCGACAAAATGGACATGTCGGGTGAAGTTCGCCGTAAGCTCGTGGGTCTGGCGGATTTTGTGGTGGTTCGCGAGAAGTAAGGACGCAAGTGGAGCGCAGTACGTCGCCGGCCGGGCACGTGTAACGGCCGACGGCAGCCCCAACACCGCAGACAGAACGACTGTGCAAAGGGGAAGCCATGACAGCGACGACCGACGGCGGTCCCGGGGGCATCGCGGCCTCCGGGACACCCTCGGCCAGCACGAAGGCAGCGGGCAGACCGACGCATCAGACGCCCGGTTCGTCACGGGACGGCACGACACGTCCCCCCGGGGTAGAGGCGGCGGCGCACGCGACGCGCCGTGCCACCGACCACCTGCTGGCCCGTCAGCACCCTGACGGATGGTGGAAGGGCGACCTCGAGACCAATGTGACGATGGACGCCGAGGACTTGTTGCTCCGTCAGTTCCTCGGTATCCAGGACGAGCGGATCGTCGCGGCCGCCGCCCGCTGGATCCGGTCCCAGCAGCGTGGCGACGGTGCCTGGCCGACCTTCCACGGCGGCCCCGGCGATGTCTCCGCGACCGTCGAGGCGTACGTCGCGCTCCGGCTCGCGGGAGACGCACCTGACGCCCCGTGGATGGCGGCCGCCTCCGCCTTCGTCCGTGAGCAGGGCGGTGTCGCCCGGGCCCGGGTGTTCACCAGGATCTGGCTCGCCCTGTTCGGCTGGTGGCGCTGGGAGGACCTGCCGGAGCTGCCGCCGGAGCTGATCTTCCTGCCCAAGTGGGCCCCGCTCAACATCTACTCGTTCGCCAGCTGGGCCCGGCAGACCATCGTGCCGCTCACCGTCGTCGCCGCCCACCGGCCGGTGCGGCCGGTCCCCTTCGGACTCGACGAACTGCACGTCGACCCGGCGCGGCCGAACCCGCCGGTCAAGCGCGCCTTCCTCGGCAGCTGGGACGGGGTGTTCCAGCGGCTCGACCGGGCCCTGCACGCCTACCGCAAGGTCAGCGTCGGCCCGCTGCGCCGGGCCGCGCTGCGCTCCGCCGCCCGCTGGATCATCGAGCGGCAGGAGAACGACGGCTGCTTCGGCGGCATCCAGCCTCCCGCCGTCTACTCCGTGATCGCGCTCCACCTGCTCGGCTACGACCTCGACCACCCCGTGCTCCGCGCCGGCCTCCGGGCGCTGGACGACTTCGCGGTCTGGCCGGACGAGGACACGCGCATGATCGAGGCGTGCCAGTCGCCGGTCTGGGACACCTGTCTGGCCGCCATCGCCCTCGCCGACGCGGGAGTCCCGGCCGATGACCCGGCGCTGGTCAAGGCGGCCGAGTGGATGCTCGGCGAGCAGATCAGCAAGCGCGGCGACTGGGCCGTGCAGCGGCCCGACCTGCCGTCCGGCGGCTGGGCGTTCGAGTTCGAGAACGACACCTACCCCGACATCGACGACACCGCTGAGGTCGTCCTCGCCCTGCTGCGGGTCGACCACCCCGAACCGGGCCGGATGAGGTCCGCGATCGAGCGCGGCGTGCGCTGGAACCTCGGCATGCAGTCCAAGAACGGCGCGTGGGGCGCGTTCGACGCCGACAACACCAGCGCCTTCCCCAACCGGCTGCCCTTCTGCGACTTCGGCGAGGTCATCGACCCGCCCTCGGCCGACGTGACCGCGCACGTGGTCGAGATGCTGGCCGCCCTCGGTCTGGAGCACGACCCCCACACCCGGCGCGGCATCGACTGGCTGCTCGCCGAACAGGAGCCGAACGGCGCCTGGTTCGGCCGCTGGGGCGTCAACTACATCTACGGCACGGGGTCGGTGGTGCCCGCGCTCGTCGCCGCCGGGCTGCCGGGCAGTCACCCCGCGGTGCGGCATGCCGTGTCCTGGCTGGAGTCCGTGCAGAACGAGGACGGCGGCTGGGGCGAGGACCTTCGGTCCTACTCCTCCGCCGACTGGGCCGGGCGCGGCGAGTCCACGCCCTCCCAGACCGCCTGGGCGCTGATGGCCCTGCTGGCGGCCGGCGAGCGCGAGAGCGAGGCCGTCACGCGCGGCGTGCGCCGGCTCGTCGACACGCAGCTGGAGGACGGCTCCTGGGACGAGCCCTACTTCACGGGCACCGGCTTCCCGCGGGACTTCTCCATCAACTACCACCTCTACCGCATGGTGTTCCCGCTCACCGCCCTCGGGCGCTATGTGCACGGGGAGCCCTTCGGCGGAGTACGGAAGGGGGACTGATGGGGCCGTCCGGCCCACCTCTGCTCATCGTCTGCGCGCTGCGGATGGAGCGGTTCGCACTGCGCGGCGGCGGCCGTGCGCGCGCCGTGGCGGGGGCGTACCCGCGTCGCGGCAAGGGGGAGGGCCCCGAGGTCGTCTTCGTGCGCACGGGCATGGGCCCCCAGGCGGCGGAGCGTGCCGTCGCCGAGGCGCTGCGCGACCCCGCGCTCGACGGGGCCCCCGTCCTCACCACCGGCTTCTGTGCCGGACTGGCCACCGGAATGCGGCCCGGCGACGTGGTGGTCGCCGACGGCCCGCAGGACGGTGCAACACTGGCCGCCGCGCTCAAGGCGGCCGGGCACACCGTGCACATCGGCCGGCTCGCGGAGTCCGACCATGTCGTACGGGGACCGGAGCGGGTGGCGCTCCGGTCCACCGGTGCCATCGCCGTCGACATGGAGTCGGCGGCGATGATGCGGGCCGCGCTCGCCCGGGGCCCACGCCCCGTCGCGGCGGCTCGTGTGGTCGTCGACACGCCCGAGTTCGAGCTCGTGCGCCTCGGCACCCTCCGCACGGGAATCACCGCGTTCCGTGTACTGAGGGATCTTCTTCCCGCGTTTCTTGATTGGCACCGCTCTACCGCGCTCCCCTGGAGGTGAGCTAGATGGCCATGCCTCTTCGTCAGTCCATCCGGGTCGGCACCTATCTCTTCGAACAGAAAATGCTCCGCAGGCGCGAGAAGTTCCCTCTCATCGTCGAACTGGAGCCGCTCTTCGCCTGCAACCTCAAATGCGAGGGCTGCGGGAAGATCCAGCACCCCGCCGGTGTGCTCAAGCAGCGCATGCCCGTCGCCCAAGCGGTCGGAGCCGTCCTGGAATCCGGCGCGCCGATGGTCTCCATCGCCGGTGGAGAACCGTTGATGCACCCGCAGATCGACGAGATCGTGCGGCAGTTGGTGGCGCGGAAGAAGTACGTCTTCCTCTGCACCAACGCCATGCTGCTGCGCAAGAAGATGGAGAAGTTCACACCGTCGCGGTACTTCGCGTTCGCCGTGCACATCGACGGCCTGCGTGAGCGGCACGACGAATCGGTGGCCAAGGAGGGCGTCTTCGACGAGGCCGTCGAGGCGATCAAGGAGGCCAAGCGGCGCGGCTTCCGGGTCACCACGAACTCGACCTTCTTCAACACCGACACCCCGCAGACCATCATCGAGGTGCTCAACTTCCTCAATGACGAGCTCGAGGTGGACGAGATGATGATCTCGCCGGCGTACGCCTACGAGAAGGCCCCCGACCAGGAGCACTTCCTCGGCGTCGAGCAGACCCGCGAACTGTTCCGGAAGGCCTTCTCCGGCGGCAACCGGGCGAAATGGCGGCTCAACCACAGCCCGCTCTTCCTGGACTTCCTGGAGGGGAAGGTCGACTTCCCCTGCACGGCGTGGGCCATCCCCAACTACTCGCTCTTCGGCTGGCAGCGTCCCTGCTACCTGATGAGCGACGGGTATGTGACCACGTACAAGGAGCTCATCGAGGACACGGACTGGAGCAAGTACGGCCGCGGCAAGGACCCGCGCTGCGCCAACTGCATGGCGCACTGCGGCTACGAGCCGACCGCCGTCCTCGCCACGATGACCTCCCTGAAGGAGTCCATCAGGGCGGGCCGCGAGACCGTCGCGGGAAACCGCGGGAAGTGACGTCGCGATGACAGCAGTCGAGCGAGTGTCGCTCGGCCTGCCCTCCGTACCGGCCCGACCGCTCGCGGAGCGCCGCCGTTCGCGGCGCATCCAGGTCGGGCCGGTGGCGGTGGGCGGCGACGCGCCGGTCTCCGTCCAGTCCATGACGACCACACTGACCGCCGACGTCAACGCGACGCTGCAGCAGATCGCCGAACTGACGGCGGCCGGCTGCCAGATCGTGCGGGTCGCCTGCCCCTCGCAGGACGACGCGGACGCGCTGCCGCAGATCGCGAAGAAGTCGCAGATCCCGGTGATCGCGGACATCCACTTCCAGCCGAAGTACGTGTTCGCGGCGATCGACGCGGGCTGTGCGGCGGTGCGGGTGAACCCGGGGAACATCCGGCAGTTCGACGACAAGGTGAAGGAGATCGCGAAGGCGGCCTCGGACGCCGGTACGCCGATCCGGATCGGGGTGAACGCCGGTTCGCTGGACCGGCGGCTGCTGGAGAAGTACGGCAAGGCCACGCCTGAGGCGCTGGTGGAGTCGGCGCTGTGGGAGTGCTCGCTGTTCGAGGAGCACGGTTTCCGGGACATCAAGATCTCGGTGAAGCACAACGACCCGGTGGTGATGGTGAATGCGTACCGTCTGCTGGCGGCGCAGTGCGACTATCCGCTGCACCTGGGTGTGACCGAGGCCGGTCCGGCGTTCCAGGGGACGATCAAGTCGGCGGTGGCGTTCGG
>NZ_JBHXSO010000036.1:0-94294 GCF_042714775.1 Streptomyces sp. NPDC058691
CACACTCCCCACGCGGGTCAGCGCCCCCTCTTCGGCGACTGCGCCTCCGGCTCCCTCGCCGGCGGCCAACACCTGTGCGTTGACCACGCGGTCTCTTTATCATAAGCGCGGCCCGCGTTGATACGCGGGCCGCTCTTCGACGCATTGCGCGGGGACCGCCGCACCCCCGGTCGCCCGGGGGGCGGGACGACGGCGGTCCCCGCGAGGGACGCGAGCCGGGTCAGGGCCTGGCCACACGTCCTGGGGTCACCATGGAGGTCCGGGAGCCGCTCCGGAGGTCCTTGGCGCCACATCCACGCTGTCAGCCGGCCGGTCCGGGACTTCCCGCCCGTCCTGCTGACACCGACCAATCTGCCGGAGCCGTGTTAAGACCGTGCTGCGCGGACGTGACGCGGATGTACCACTTCCGCGAAACCCTCGCCGCCCTCGTGAACCGGCCCCGTGGAGCGCCCCCGTGGCGCGCCCCGGGCGGCTCCCGCTCGGCCTACTTCGCGCTCTCGGCCAGGAACGCGAGCAGGTCCTGCCTGCTGACGACGCCCGTGGGCTTGCCCTCGACCAGCACGACGGCCGCGTCGGCGGTGCCGAGGACGGCCATCAGGTCGGCGACCGGCTCACCGGAGCCGACCTGCGGCAGCGGCGCGCACATGTGCCGCTCCAGCGGGTCCTCGAGGGTCGCGCGCTGGGTGAACAGCGCGTCCAGCAGCTCGCGCTCCACGACGGAGCCGATGACCTCCGCGGCCATGACGTCGGGGTGGCCGGCGCCCGGCTTGACGATCGGCATCTGCGAGACGCCGTACTCGCGCAGCACCTCGATGGCCTGGCCGACGGTCTCCTCGGGGTGCATGTGCACCAGGTGCGGCAGGCCGCCGTCCTTGCGGTCCAGGACGTCGGCGACGCGGGCCTGGCCGGTGCCCTCCTCCAGGAAGCCGTAGTCGGCCATCCACTCGTCGTTGAAGATCTTCGACAGGTAGCCGCGGCCGGAGTCCGGCAGCAGCACGACGACCACGTCGTCCGGGCCGAGCCGCTCGGCCACCCGCAGCGCGGCGACGACCGCCATACCGCAGGAGCCGCCGACCAGCAGGCCCTCCTCCTTGGCCAGGCGCCGGGTCATCTGGAAGGCGTCCTTGTCGGACACGGCCACGATCTCGTCGGCGACGGTGCGGTCGTAGGCGGTGGGCCAGAAGTCCTCACCGACGCCCTCGATCAGGTACGGGCGGCCGCTGCCGCCGCTGTAGACGGAGCCCTCGGGGTCGGCGCCGATCACCTTGACGCCGCCCTCGGAGGCGTCCTTCAGATAGCGGCCGGTGCCGGAGATGGTGCCGCCGGTGCCGACGCCCGCCACGAAGTGCGTGATCCGCCCCTCGGTCTGCTCCCACAGCTCGGGGCCGGTGGAGTGGTAGTGGGAGGCCGGGTTGTTGGGGTTGCTGTACTGGTCCGGCTTCCAGGCGTTCGGGATCTCGCGCACCAGGCGGTCGGAGACGTTGTAGTACGAGTCGGGGTGCTCGGGGTCCACGGCGGTGGGGCAGACCACGACCTCGGCCCCGTAGGCGCGCAGTACGTTGATCTTGTCGGTGGACACCTTGTCAGGGCAGACGAAGACGCACTTGTAGCCCTTCTGCTGGGCCACGATCGCCAGTCCCACACCCGTGTTGCCGGAGGTCGGCTCCACGATCGTGCCGCCGGGCTTGAGCTCGCCGCTCTTCTCCGCGGCCTCGATCATGCGCAGCGCGATCCGGTCCTTCACCGAGCCGCCGGGGTTGAAGTACTCGACCTTGGCCAGGACGGTGGCCTGGATCCCTGCGGTCACGCTGTTGAGCCTCACGAGCGGGGTGTTGCCGACGAGGCTGATCATCGAGTCGTGGAACTGCACCATTGTCTCCGGGTTCTCCGAGATTGTGAGGCCAGGGTAAGCGGTTTTCGCGCGCTGGGCCGCTCCCTGCGGAAGCGGCCGCCGCACGCTTCACATTGGTGTTACGTACGCCCCGGTAGGTCCGGATGTAGAGTCACATCGTGGCGCGATCACGACACGTCGCACCTACGACACCGGGCAGGTACCACCGGGGGGTGAGCCATGACCGAGCGGAACCCGAACCGCACCGGGACCGGCGCGGACACCGCCGACTACGCCGCCGCGCTCAGCGGTCTGGCCGTCGTGGAGTCCGGCCTCGCCTCCGTGCGGGAACGACTCACCGCGCTCGCCAGCGCCCGTCCGTCACGACCGGCCGAACCGGTGATGCCCGGCGGCATCGCCGAGGTGGTCCACGGCGAGGCCGAGCAGCAGCACATCATCGAACAGCTGCAGCGCGAGGCGCGCAAGGAGGTCCTGACCTTCGTGCGGCCGCCGTACGTCTCCTCCGAGGGCAACTTCGTGCAGAAGGAGCGGCTGGCCTCCGGGGTGGCGTACCGGTCGCTGTACGAGACGACCGCCCTGGTCTATCCGGGCGCCGCCGACATGCCCGGCTTCGTCGAGCCGGGCGAGCTGGCGCGGGCCGCGCCGACCGTGCCCATGAAGCTGATGATCGTCGACGCGGAACGGGCCCTGCTGCCGCTGTCCGGCGGCCGCGACCGGTCGGTGGTCTCCTCCGCCGGGCTGCTGCTGCTGCACCCCTCGGTGCTGGTGGACGCCCTGCTGGAGCTGTTCGAGGACCGCTGGCTGCGCGGCACGCCGCTGCGGATGCCCCCGCTGGGCGACGCGGAGGAGGACCCGGAGTTCCCCGGCTCCCCCGAGCTCGACGAGCAGCTGCTCTCCCTGCTGATGTCGGGGCTGCCCGACAAGGCGATCGCCTCGCAGCTCGGCATATCCCTGCGCACGCTGCAGCGCAGGATCAGGTCGCTCATGGAGTCGACGGGCACCGCCAACCGCACCCAGCTCGCCTGGTTCGTCGCGCAGCAGCGCCTGACCTGAACGACGGTTGCGCCGGGCATCGGACGGGGCAACAAGGTGTTGTAAGGAACGCGGGCCGACGGGGGCCCGTGCGCGGCACGGGAGGTGGACCTTGTCCAGGGCAAGGGTGGCGCGGCGGATCGCGACGGCCGCCGCGTACGGAGGAGGCGGGATCGGGCTCCTGGGCGGAGCGGCGGTCGGCCTGGTACTGACCGAGGCCGCGCTCGCCCGCCGCGTCGTCGGCGGCTCGGACGCCATCCCCCCGCGGGCGGGCGGCCACTACGGCGCCGCCTTCGCGCTGAGCAGCAGCGAACGGCCCATCGTGCTCGCCCTCACGGGTGATTCGACGGCGGCGGGCCAGGGCGTCCACCGGGCCAGTCAGACGGTCGGGGCGCTGCTCGCGTCCGGTCTGGCCGCGGTGGCGGAACGGCCGGTGCGGCTGGTCAATGTGGCCAACCCCGGTGCGAAGTCCGACGACCTGGCCCGCCAGGTCGATCTTCTGCTGGCGCCGGACGCGGGCCCCCCGCCCGACCTGTGCGTGGTGATGATCGGCGCGAACGACGTGACGCGGCGGATGCCGCTGGCGGTCTCGGTGCGGATGCTGTCCGACGCGGTGGGGCGGCTGCGCGAGGCGGGCGTCGAGGTGATCGTGGGCACCTGTCCCGACCTCGGCTCGGTCGAGCCGGTCTACCAGCCGCTGCGGTGGATCGCCCGCCGCCTGAGCCGGCAGCTGGCGGCCGCGCAGACCATCGCGGTGGTCGGCCTGGGCGGCCGTACCGTGTCGCTGGGCGACCTGCTGGGGCCCGAGTTCGAGTCGCGGCCGCGCGAGATGTTCGGCCCGGACAACTACCACCCCTCGGCGGAGGGGTACGCGACCGCCGCCATGGCGATGCTGCCGACCCTCTGCTCGGCGCTCGGGCTGTGGCCCGAGGAGGACGAGCGGCCCGACGCCCGCCGTGGCGAGGGCTTCATGCCGGTCGCCCAGGCCGCCGCCGAGGCGGCAGGCGAGGCCGGCACCGAGGTCGCCGCCGTCTCCGGCAGCGTCTCCGGCCCCCGCGGCCGCTGGGCGCTCCTCAAGCGCCGCCGTCGCCGCCGGCTGCCCGACACCACCGACCCCACGCTCGCCGCCGAGGCGGCGGAGGCCGCCGCGGCGGCCGAAGCCGCCCAGAACTGACGTCCGCCCGGGGCGCGGGCGTCCCGGGCGTGGCTCAGCGGGGCTGGTTGAAGCGCAGCAGGTTGCCCGAGGGGTCGCGGAAGGCGCAGTCGCGGACGCCGTAGGGCTGGTCCATCGGCTCCTGGAGGACTTCGGCGCCCGCCGCGCTGATGCGCTCGAAGGTCGCGTCGCAGTCGGGCGTCGAGAAGATGACGGCGCGGAGCATGCCCTTGGCCATCAGCTCCGCCATCGCCTGCTTGTCGGCGGGCGAGGCGTTGGGATTGGCGAGCGGCGGTTCCAGCACGATGCTGACGCCGGGCTGCGCGGGTGAGCCGACGGTGACCCAGCGCATGCCCTCGAAGGAGACGTCGTTGCGGACCTCCAGGCCCAGGACGTCGCGGTAGAAGGCGAGTGCCTTGTCATGGTCGTCGACGGCGATGAAGCACTGTGAAAGCGTGATGTCCATGGGCCTCACGCTAGGCCCGGGAGGCACCGCCCGCCGCGCCGTTCCTGACGGGGCGGGTGAACATCTTGGCCACGCACGCCGGGATCGCCGCGCCGTGCGCGTGGTCGCGGGCGCGGTACGCGCTCGGGCTCTCGCCGACCAGTTCCGTGAAGCGGGAGCTGAAGGAGCCCAGCGAGGTACATCCGACGGCGAAGCACACCTCGGTGACCGACAGGTCGCCGCGCCGCAGCAGTGCCTTGGCGCGCTCGATGCGGCGCGTCATGAGGTAGCTGTACGGCGTCTCGCCGAACGCGGCCCGGAAGCTGCGCGCGAAGTGACCGGTGGACATCAGGGCCCCGCGGGCCAGCGCGGGCACGTCCAGCGGCTCCGCGTAGTCGCGGTCCATCGCGTCCCGTGCCTGCCGCAGCCGTACCAGGTCCTCGGAGTTCACCCGGACAGCATCCCATGCCCGCCGCAGGCTAAGCGGGCGCTCAGAAAGAGGCCCGTGTCACAGCGCACAGGAGGTGACTGGGTGCGCTACGTACAGGTAACTTCCCCAGGAGAACAGCCGTTCCGACGCCGCCTCGACGAGGAGTCGCGATGCCCGAAGCCGTGATCGTCTCTGCCGCCCGCTCCCCCATCGGCCGGGCCATGAAGGGGTCCCTGAAGGACCTGCGCCCCGACGACCTCACCGCCACCATCATCCAGGCGGCGCTGGCCAGGGTCCCGCAGCTGGACCCGCGGGACATCGACGACCTGATGCTGGGCTGCGGTCTGCCCGGCGGCGAGCAGGGCCACAACCTGGGCCGGATCGTGGCCGTGCAGATGGGCATGGACCACCTCCCGGGCTGCACCGTCACGCGCTACTGCTCCTCCTCGCTGCAGACGACCCGGATGGCGCTGCACGCCATCAAGGCGGGCGAGGGCGACGTCTTCATCTCCGCGGGTGTCGAGACGGTGTCCCGCTTCATCAAGGGCAGCTCCGACGGCATGCCCGGCACGCACAACCCGCTCTTCGGCGAGGCCGAGGCCCGCACGGCGGCCCGCGCCGAGCAGGGCGGCGGCGAGTGGCACGACCCGCGCGAGGACGGGCTCGTCCCGGACGCCTACATCGCGATGGGCCAGACCGCGGAGAACCTGGCGGCGCTGAAGGGCATCAGCCGCGCCGAGCAGGACGAGTTCGGCGTGCGCTCGCAGAACCTGGCCGAGGTGGCCATCGAGAAGGGCTTCTGGGAGCGCGAGATCACGCCCGTGACGCTGCCCGACGGCACCGTGGTCTCCAAGGACGACGGCCCGCGCGCCGGCGTCACCCTGGAGGGCGTGCAGGGCCTGAAGCCGGTCTTCCGGCCCGACGGCACCGTCACCGCCGGCAACTGCTGCCCGCTGAACGACGGCGCGGCCGCGCTGGTCGTCATGAGCGACACCAAGGCCCGCGAGCTCGGCATCACCCCGCTCGCCCGCGTGGTGTCCACCGGCGTGTCCGGCCTGTCCCCGGAGATCATGGGCTACGGCCCCGTCGAGGCCTCCCGCCAGGCGCTGAAGCGGGCCGGGATGACCATCGGCGACATCGACCTGGTCGAGATCAACGAGGCCTTCGCCGCACAGGTCATCCCCTCCTACCAGGGCCTGGGCATCGACATCGACCGCCTCAACGTCAACGGCGGCGCGATCGCGGTCGGCCACCCCTTCGGCATGACCGGGGCCCGGATCACCACCACGCTGATCAACTCGCTGCAGTGGCACGACAAGCAGTTCGGCCTGGAGACGATGTGCGTCGGCGGCGGCCAGGGCATGGCCATGGTCATCGAACGCCTGTCGTAACGCCCGCGCGCGTGTCCTAAGTCGCAATCTAACCGCCCCCGGGATGTGACCTTCTCCCGGGGGCGGTCGTTTGCCCAGGTCAGGGGTGCACCACTCGGCCGGCCCGAGACTTTGGACCCGGCCATATCGTGACGTTCCGCACTGCAGAGGCCATGGATTTGAGTGCACAGTGGTGGGTACAGGGGGCCAGGCTCGGGAAAGCACAGTCGGGAGTACGCCAGTGAGCGCCATGTTCCTCGTCCTGCTGACGGGTGCGGCAACCGCCGTGGCCGCCGGCTCCGCCGCGCTGTTCGCCACGCGTGGCGTTCGTCGTGACGTCGCCGCCCTGCGCGCGGACCTGGCGGCGGCCACCGCCGCACACGCCGCCGTGCCGGCCGCGCGCACGGCCACGGAGACGCCCGGCGTCGAGGCCATACGGACCGCTGTCGCGGACGCCCTCGCCGACGAGCGCGAGCGGGAGCTCGCCGAGGCGCGGGCCTTCTGGGCCGCGCAGGAGGCACCCCTGGCCTACGGCACCGGCGAGGCGGGAGACGCCGTCGCCGACGCCCAGCTCGACGTCCAGATCTTCGGCGGCAGCGGTTTCGGCACGGGCGCCGCGGGGGCGGACTACGAGGTCCTGCCGTACGGCCCGTTCCTGCCCCGGCAGGCGGACCTGACCGGCCTGGAGTCCGGCCCCGTCGGCCCGGTGCCCTTCCGGCACCCCTCCGACCCGGACTTCGCCGCCCCGGCCCCGGTCGTGGCCAACCAGGAGCAGACCGCCGAGCGCCTCGGCGAACTCGCCGACCTGCGGATGCCGCTGGCCGACGTACGGCCCGGCCCGCTCGGCACGCTGGACGTGTACGTCTTCGCCGACGGCACCACGCTCTGCATGACCCCGGGCGACCGCGAGACCGCGGACCGGCTCTGCGAGGCCCTGGACCGCGGCGAGTCCCCGGTCCTGCTGGGCGGCTCCGCGGTGGCCGGCGGCTACGCGCTCACCTTCACCTTCGGCGAGGAGTCGGTGTACGTCCTGGCCGACCGGGTGGTCGCCTCCCTCTGACCGCCGGAAGCGGCACGAGCGGCGCAAGCGGCGAGGTCATCAGAGCCCGCGGCGCCGCACCCGCCTACAGACCGCTGCGCGAGGCCGTGTCCCGGATCCGGGACACGGCCTCGTCGCGCACATGGGCCAGCTCCGGGTGCGGCTCCAGGGCCGCGGCCAGCTCGTGGGCGGCCACCGCGATCTGGTCCCCGATGACGAAGATGCCGTCGTCCGGCACCAGCAGCGGCTCCCGCCCGGGGAACTCGATCTGCTGCGCCCGCGCGGCCAGCTCCCGGGCCAGCGCGAGCCCCGCCGTCGCCGCCTCACCGCGCAGCCTGCTCTGGGGCAGGGAGCGGTAGCGCCCGGCCAGGATTCCGGCGGCCTCACGAAGCGTCGTACAGTCCAGCACGGCCGCGAGCCTACCGGTGCGTACACAGAACCGAGCCGGTGCGTACACAGAACCGAGCGCGTTGCACTGTTGCCATCGGGGGAAGCCTCAGGCACGGTGGGGTGACCGGAACGCATACCGGAGGCGCCGATGTCCCAGACCTTCTCTGAAGAGACCCACCGGAACCTGCTCTCCCACATCCCGAATTGCACCGGCCGCGAGATCGGCGAATGGCTTCGCACGGTCGACGACGGGCCCGCTTTCCTCCGCTTCGACGAGAAAGTCAGCTGGCTCCGAAGCGAGCACGACCTGTCCTACGGACACGCCAAGGCGATCGTCCACGAGTACGACCTGAGGCGCGCCGCCCGGAGACTCGGTTAGCGACCTCCCCCGCGCATGCGAACGGGCCCCGAAAGGCACTGCCTCCGGGGCCCGTTGAATGTCCGCTCGGCTAGTCGTCGCCGCGCAGGATGGCGATGAGGCGCAGCAGCTCCAGGTAGATCCAGATGAGCGAGAGGGTCAGGCCGAAGGCCGCCCACCACGCCTCGTTGGCCGGGGCGCCGTAGCGCACGCCGTCCTCGATCTCCTTGAAGTTGAGCGAGAGGAAGAAGGCGCCGAGCAGCACGCCGATGATGCCGACCGCGATGCCGAGGCCGCCGCTGCGCAGGCCCAGCCCGTCACCGCCGCCGATCGCGGAGGCGATCAGGTTGATGACGATCAGGATGAAGAAGCCGATGGCGATCCCCATACCGATGCGGTAGTACCGCCGCGTGACCCGGATCAGCCGGGTGCGGTACGCCACCAGCATGCCCGCGAAGACCGCCATGGTGCCGAGTACCGCCTGCACGGGGGCGCCGCTCCAGGCCGTGTTGTACATCTCGCTGATGATGCCGAGCGCGATGCCCTCGAACGCCGCGTAGCCCAGGATGAGGCCCGGGACCGGCTGGCGCTTGAAGATCTGGATCATGTAGAGGACCAGAGCCACCACGCCGGCGCCGATCGCGAGGGCGTAGCTGGTGGGGCTGACCGGCAGGATGAACCACGCCAGCAGCGCGCCGACCACGACCGTGCCCAGGGTGATCGCCGTCTTGGAGACGACGTCGTCCATCGTCATCCGCCCGGTCTGCGCCGGGGCGGTGGGCGGGGCCTGGTAGGTCGTCGTGTCGTAGGGGTTGGTCCCGGCGTAGGGATTTCCGCCCGCGTACGGGCTGCCCTGCGTCTGCGGCTGGGCGCCGCCGAAGCCCGCGTAGCCCTCCCCACGGGAGAACCCCCGCCGGGAGAAGACCGGGTTGCTGCTCCTCATCTGTCACTCCTCCATGGCCGCGCGATACGGCTTCGCACCCAGAGTAATGGCATGGCAAAGCGGGCGGTCTAGTCCTCAAGGAGGATCTTCTTCCGTTCTTAACGCGGATGCCGCCTGCGGGAATGGGCCATGCGGGTGAATCACGCGCCGTGACGACAGCGGAGCCCCGGGGCGAGATCGCCCCGGGGCTCCGTTGCCGGCGTCAGCGTGCCGGCGGTGTCGGCCGTCAGCGCGTCAGACCGTCAGCGCGTCACTCAGCGGCGCGTCAGGGCCTGGCGCAGCACGTCGTAGACGTAGGTGTTGGCGTGCTTGCCGGTGAAGCGGTCGGACAGCGGGCCGGCCGCGGTGACGGGCACGTCCACACCGGTGTGACCGGAGGTGGTCCAGTCGATGTAGAAGCTCTTCTCGCTGCCGCGGATGGTGAACGGACCGTCCTCGGTGGAGATGCCGGTGCCGGACTCGTCGGCGGCGTCCGACTCCTCGACGGCCAGGCCGCCGGTCTCGTGGTCGCCGGTGATGACCAGCAGGGTGTCGGAGTGGGTGGCGACGTACGCACGGGCCACGGCCACGGCCTTCTCCAGCTCCTGCATGGACTGCAGGGTGCGGGTGGCGTTGTTGGAGTGCGCGAACTCGTCGGTGCCCTCCTCCTCGACCATGAGGAAGAAGCCCTTCTTGCTCTTGTCCAGCGTGCTCAGGGCCTTGCTGGTCATGGTCGAGAGACCGACCACCGGGCTGTACACATCGCCCTGGCCCTCGGGACGCTGCTGGAACATCTCCTCGTTGGCGAAGAGGCCGAGCAGCTTGCCGCCCTTGGCGCGGCTGAGCTGGTCCGCGCTGGAGACGTAGGAGTAACCGGCCTTCTGGGCCTTCTTGATGAGGTCGCCCTTGGTGCCCTTGCTCGCCTCGGACGGGTCCTCGGCGGGCTGGTCCTTGAACGCGCCGGCGTTGCCCGCGGGCAGCCACCAGTCCTCGCCACCGCCCAGGATGACGTCGGGCTTGCTGACCTCGATGTACTGGCGCGCGATCTCGTCCTGCGCCGAACGGTTGGCGGTGTTCGAGAAGAACGCCGCCGGCGAGGCGTCGGTGACCTGCGCGGTGGTGACCAGGCCGGTGGCCTTGCCGGCCGCCTTGGCCTGCTGGCCGAGGGTGGCCAGCGGGTTGCCGTCCACGTCGACGCTGATCGCGCCGTTGTAGGTCTTCTCGCCCGTCGCCCACGCGGTCGCCGCGGCGGCCGAGTCGGTGACGACGGCCTTCGGGTCGTCCGGCTCGGTGGTCAGCTGGCCCGAGACGGGGAGCTTGTCCATGGCGAGCTGGCCGTTCAGGCCCGTGAAGTGCAGGCGGGCGGCCTGGCGCATGGCCGCGCCCATGCCGTCGCCGTTGATGAAGATGACGTTCTTGGCGGTCGGGGTCTTGGCCTTCGCCGTCTGCGGCGCCGAGGCGGAAGCGCCCAGCGTCGGGTTGACCACCATCGTCACGACCGCAGCGGCTATGGCAGCGGCTGCGGGAGCGGCGAACCGCCGAGCCCTACGAGCATCCAGGGACACAACGTCCTCCGTTGTAGTTCTTGCCCATTACTTGACCGCGACCATAGGAGCCTTCGGGGGGAGGTTGACCAAGAGCAGATGACCAGTACGCAACGAGATCTCCAGGGAGAAGTGAAGACGCAGGCACCTACTTGTCCGGACAGGTCACGCGAGAGCGGAATCGGCGCCGCGCCGGCCGCACATCCCGCGCAGGGGCGGAGCAGGCCCCTGCCCGGCCGGGACCGCGTACGGGTGCGCGCAGTCCACGGGGCGCGTCAGGGGCACGGGCGGGCGGTTTCCCCGGCCGCGGCGGCCACCGGGGCTTTGCCCCCGCGTTGCCCGGCGCATACCCGGGGTGGGGCGGTTCATGGGCCCGGGCGGTCCCCGGAGGCGTGGTCGGCGGGGATGAGCCGGCCGCGGCCGGCCAGGCGGAAGAGCAGTACGAGGGAGGGAAGGATCAGCAGCCCCGCGACGATGGCCACACCGACCGTCACCCACAGCGTGGCCTGCGGCGCCGCCGCTTCGGGGATCTCCAGGTGGGTGCCGAGGAGATAGGGGTACTGGGCGACGCCCCAGCCCAGGACGATCAGGGCGACCGCGGCGGCGGCCAGCGCCCGCAGGCCCGAGGTCCTGGTGCCGCGCAGCATGACCATGCCGGCCACGCCGCAGAGGGCGGCGGCCAGGACCAGCGGCAGTGCGAGGTGGCTGAGCTGGTGGAACAGCCGGGGGGCGTCGTGCCGGAGCACGAAGATCCCCGCGATGCTGACGGCTCCGGTCAGCAGACCCGCGATCAGGGCCCGGTCGCGGAAGTACCGTGCCAGGCCGGGCTCGTGCTGCCGCCCGGCGGCGACGTGGAGGTAGACGGCGGCCAGGTAGGCGCAGACCAGGACGGCCAGGACGCCGCCGAGGACGGAGGTGGGGTTGAGCCAGCTCGTGATCGCGTTCCCGTTGCCGCCGGTGGGCACCCGGCCGGAGGCGATGCCTCCGGCGATGGAGCCGAAGCAGTACGGGGCCAGCAGGGACGACAGGGCGAAGGCGGCCCCGTACACGCGCTGTTCGGGGGTGCGCAAAGAGGCCTTGCGGAAGGCGAACCCCGCGCCGCGCAGGACGATGCCGAGCGCGGCGAGGCCCAGCGGCAGATAGAGGGTCGTGGTGATGGCGGTGAAAGCCGTGGGGAAGCCCGACCAGAGGAACACCAGGCAGTACACGAGCCAGGTGTGGTTGGCCTCCCACACCGGGCCGAGCGAGGTGTCGATCAGATGGCGCGGCTGCCTGCCCCGGTCGGCGCCGCCCGCCGTGAGGTCCCAGAAGCCGGCCCCGAAGTCGGCGCCGGCGAGCAGGGCGTAGGCGATGACACCGATGAACAGGAAGACGGCGACGAGTTCGGGCATCACTGCCCCGATCCGACGCGTACGCCCGCGCGGTCCGGGCCGGAGCCGGGTCCGTAGGGGACGTCCACCGTGTCGTCGCCCTCGGCCTGCCAGCGGCGCTTCATCGACAGCAGCACTCCCACGGCGCTCGCCCCGACGGCCACGTAGATGACGAGGACGGCGCCGAAGAACGGCCAGATGTTCCCCTGGGTGGTGACCGCGTCCCGGGTGAGCAGGTATCCGACGACCGTCCAGGGCTGACGGCCCAGCTCCGTGACGATCCACCCGGTCTCCAGGCACGCCACGGCGGCCAGGCCACTGACGGCGCAGCACCGCAGGAACCAGCGCCGGCCGTCGACGCTGCGGTGCCGCCACCACAGCCAGGCGAACCACAGGACCAGCAGCATCAGGAGGGAGGACAGGCCGACCATGACGTCGAAGGCCAGGTGCACGGTGCTGACGGCCTGGTCGGAGGGGCGCACGGCCGGCGGGATGGCCTCCAGCCCGGAGATCTTCGTGGAGGGCCGGAAACCCGCCAGCAGGGAGGCCACGTCGGGCAGGGGGATGCCGTAGCGGACCTCGCCGTCGACGAGGATGCCGCCGAGGGTCTCGGGGACGTGGGTGCCGGTGGACGGCAGGAGTTCGATCGCGGCGAACTTCGCTGGTTCCGCCTCGAAGACGTACCGGGCGATCGTGTCCCCGACGATCATCTGGAAGGGCAGGACGACGGCCGCGGTGACGAAGCCGATGAGGAACCCCAGCCGGTGGTAGTGGGAGGTCCGGCCGCGCAGCATGCCCACCGCGTAGACGCTCGCCACCCCGAAGCCGGCCACGATGTAGGCGGCGAGCAGCATGTGGAGCATCTCCCACCAGAAGGCCCCGTTGAAGAAGACCTCGGCCGGACGGACGGCGACCACCCGGCCGTCCCGCAGCGTGAACCCGCCGGGCTGGTTCATCCAGCTGTTCGCGGCGATGACGGCCGCCGCGCCGCCGATGCTCGACAGCGCCACCGGGACGCCGGTCCAGAAGTGCGCCCAGGGCGGCATCCGGTCCCAGCCGTAGATGTAGATCGACACGAAGATCGCCTCGAGGAAGAAGAAGAGTCCCTCGATCGCGAAGGGGAAGCCGAACGCCGCGCCGTACCGGCCCATCAAGCCGGGCCACAGGATGCCGAGTTCGAAGGAGAGCACGGTGCCGGTGATCGCCCCCACGGCGAACAGCACCGCGGCCACCTTGGACCAGCGGCGGGCCAGGAGCAGCGCGTCCCGGTCGCCGTGGCGCAACCCGCGGTGGTTGGCGACGAGCATCAGCGTGGTGAGCGCGACACCGAAGGGCACCAGGATGATGTGGAAGCCCAGGGTGAAGGCCATCTGCTGACGGGCCGGCAGGAGCTGATCGGGATCCCCCGCGGCGGCGAGGGTCCGCACGGCGTCGAGCACGGGGGTCATGACGGACCCCACCGGTGGACAGTCACCATGCATCACCCCGGGGATATTGGTCCGGTTATAGGGTGATTCACGATAGGTGACGGCAACCGGGTTGCCCGGTATTCGGCCGTTCCCGGGACCGGCGGCGATCCCGCCGGGCTCAGCCGACGCACTCCTTCTTGTCGGCCTGAGCCGTCTGGATGTCGGCCGGGGGCTTGTCCGGGTCGGCGAGCGGGATGCCCGCGCCCCGGTAGTCGGCGCCGAGGGTGAGCGTCATGTCCGCGCCGGGGCCCGCCTCGTCCGTTCCGGGACGCAGTGCGGAGGCGGGCAGGCCCATCATCGCGGCCAGGGCCCGGGCCTGGCCGGCCTGGTCGGGACCGTAGACCAGGGTCGTCCGGTCGTGCTGCTTCCCGTCGGGCGCGTTGCCGCCGTTGGTGGAGTGGCCGACGCCCTTGGTGCTCCCCAGCCACTCCGCGGTCGTCCGCGCGGCGCCCTGCGGGCCGCCCCCGTTGTAGACGGCGACCCGGACCTGCGACGGATCCGCCTTCGCGCCGCGCAGCTTGGCGTCGGCGGCCGCGGGCTTCTTCTTGGGCGCCCCGGTCAGCGAGACGTCGTTCTTGATCGCCGCGAAGACCTGCGGCGCCCTGGTCTCGTCCACAACGACCGTCGCGTGGTACTTGATCTCGGCCGGGTTGTCCTTGACCGGCAGCGTCGTGAAGGTGATGTGCTTGGGGTCGACCCGGCTCAGGTCCCTGGCCATTCCGGTGAGTTTCGAGACGCCGCCGATGCCGGTGTCCACCGTGAGCGCCTTGGTGGCGGCGTTCGCCAGCTTGAAGAGCTTGCCCGCGTCGGTGAGTGTGTCGCTCGACTTCATCTGGCGGATCATCGAGCCCAGGAACTGCTGCTGGAGCTTTATGCGGTCCAGGTCGCTGCCGCTCTTCAGCGAGTGGCGGGTCCTGACGAACTGCAGGGCCTGCTCGCCCTCGACCTTGTGCGGTCCCGCGTCCAGGTGCAGGTGGGAGCCCTGCCCCTTGGAATCGGTGTCGTCGATGGCGTGGGTGAGGCAGATCGGGACCCCGCCGACGGCCGTGGACAGGGTCTTCACGGCCTCGAAGTCGACCATCATGAAGTGGTCGATCGGCAGGCCGGTGATCTCCGTGACCGTCCGCATCGTGCAGCCCGGGTCGCGGCCCTGCTGGCCGAGGCTCTCGTTGAAGCGCGGGCTGAAGCTGGCCTTGGCGGTGCCGGGGATCGTCTTGGTGGACCCGTCCTTCTGCTTGGTGGGGCAGTCCGGGATGCCGACGATCATGTCGCGCGGGATGCTCATGACGGTCGCGTTGGACCGGTCCTTCGCCACGTGCACCAGGAGCGTGGTGTCGGCGTGGCCGACATTGTCGGCGTCCCCGTACTTCCCCGCGAGGCCCACCCGGCTGTCGGTGCCGATGACCAGGATGTTCACCGCGTCATGGCTGGTGGGGGCGTGCTTGTTGGCCGCCGTGCCGACGTCCACGGTGGTGATGTTGCTGTCGAAGTGCCGGTACAGGAGGTAGGCGCCGGCGCTGCCCGCGAGCACCATGAACCCGAGCGTGCCCGCGGTCCACATCAGGACCTTCCGCCTCGTGGACCTTCCGGCCTTCCGGGACGGTCTCGCCCCAGCGCGGCGACGGCCTCCCGCCGACGGGGCCGGGTCCGGGTCCGGCGCGGAGCGCTGCGCCTCGCGGCGCGCTCTCCGGCCGCCCTGCGGCGGCACCGTGGCGGCCGGGGGGCCCTCGGGGTCCAGCCGCAGCCGGTACGTACCGGTCTCCGGATCGAGGACCCACTGGTCCGCGGGGTCGATGTGACGGCCGTCCTGCGTGTCCACGGTCGTTCGGGCCCTCCGTCCGCGCCTGCGGCACCGCCCCCTGGCGCTCGATCGTCGTCTGTCCTGCCCCGGATGTCCCGGGGCGGCCCCGCGGCCGCCCCGGGACATCCGTTCAGACATCCGCATACCGCGCATGGTTGCGCTCGAAGTCGGTCAACTTCCCACACCCGGAGCACATTTCATCACCAAACACGCACGGATGTGTCGATCGCGGCGCCGGCGAGATCCGCGGGCGTCACCAGGCGCTCGCGCCGCCGTCCACCGGGTAGTTGGCGCCCGTGATGTACGCGGCCCGGTCCGAGGCGAGGAAGGCCGCCAGTTCGACGATCTCCTCGGGCCGGGCGAAGCGCTTGAGCAGCGTCTTGCCGATGATGGCGTCCCGGGCGGCCTGGTTGCCGGCGAGGTCGCGCTCACTGGCCGGGGTCCCGACGGGCCCGGGGCTGATCGCCACCGCGCGGATCCCGTGGGCGGCCCCTTCGAGCGCGAGCTGCCGCGTCATGCCGATGACTCCGGCGTTCGCCGCGGTGTGCCCGACCATCGGGGGGTTCTCGCCCGCGATCATGCCGGCCATGGACGCGACGTTGATGATGACGCCGCCACCGCGCCGGACCAGGTGCGGCCAGGCGAACTTCGACACGAAGAAGGGGATGTCGAGTTCACCGGCCACGGTGGCCCGCCAGTCGCCGACGGAGAAGTCGGGCATCGAGCCGAACCGCATCGCGGCCGCGTTGTTGTAGACCACGTCGAGCCCGCCATAGGCGGCGACGGCGTCCTCCACGAACCGCCGCACCTGCTCCGGGTCGGTGAGATCGACCGGCGCGATGCCCGTCATCTCGCCGCCCGCACGACGGACGAGTTCGACCGTCTCGTCGTTGGCATCCGCCTGGATGTCGCACCCGATGACCTTCGCGCCCTCTCTCGCGAAGATCAGCGCCGCGACGCGGCCCATGCCTCCTCCGGTGCCGGTGATCAGCACGACCTTCTGCTCAAGCGTTGCCATGGGAATTCTCCTGCTCCGTTGCGGATGCTCCGACGGGGGTGTTGGAGCGTGTTGACGGGGACTCGGCCGTGACGCGGATGGCGCCGGGGCGCCGGGGCGGCGCTACTCGGCGCCGGGGGTGGCGGCGCCGGCGGCGGTTTTACCGCTGAGCTCGTCCAGGAACCTGCCGAAGTTGCCCTCCGACCAGTGCTCGACGGACTGGCCGTGGATGACCCGGTCGATGGAGATGCCGCTGAGCTCGACCCTGCGGCCCGACGCGGGGATCCCGAAGATCGTCCCGGTGTGGACGCCCCCGAAGCTCCAGCGCGTGACGACCTTGTCGCCCTCCACGATCTGGTCCAGCACGGTCATCCTGAAGCCGGTCAGGCCCGCCTTGATGCCGAGGTCACCCTTGATCCAGTCCTCGCGGCTCTCGGGTCCGTTGAAGCCGTGGAGCACCAGGTCCCTGGAGATGTAGCGGTCGAAGGCGGCGGCCAGGTCGCCGTTGTAGCTGTTGTAGTACGCCGAGGTGACCTGGAGCGGCGACAGGTAGTGGTGACGGGGGGACGAGTGCCCGGACGGAGCGCCGTCCGGTCCCCGGCCCTGCGCCGCGGCCGGGACGGCCACGACGGCCAGAGTGGCGGCGAGGGCAAGACCGGTGACGACGCCGGTCGCCCTCTTGCGGCGTGCCGGCGGCGTGGAACCGGAGGTGGGGGCGGAGGCGGCCGTACGGGCCTTCCGGGAGATCACAGGGCACTCCTGCTGGGACGAGGCGATGATCGACGGCATCGCATGTGATTGACGTGTCAAGCATGAACTTGACTCGTCAAGCATGCATCCGAGCCTGACAAGCGTCAAGCGATTCCCGGACAGGAACACACTCGGCCGTTTTGGGCCGCAATGGGCATGGAAGACTGGACCACGCACCGCCCGCCCGCCTCAGCGCCAGCTGGCGGACGCCGACCGACGGCCGGGCCGCCGGTCGATGGACCGGCGCCGAAGGAGCGATGCCGCAGTGACCGAAGAAACGCCGGCAACGCAGCCGATGCGAACGGCCCAGGCGCCGCGGCCGCCGCGCGGCAAGTACGGCCCCGTCCTGCTGAACGAGGACGAGATCCTTCGACGGGGGCTGGCCACCTTCGCCGAACTCGGATACGCCGCCACCACGATGCGCGAACTGGCCCGGCGGCTCGACGTCAGCCACAACTTCATCAACGACCGTTACGGCTCGAAGGGGAACTTCTGGGTCGCCGTGGTGGACTTCGCGCTGCGGGACGTCCAGTCCGGGCTGGACCGGCTGCTGGCGGCGTCCCGCGACGACGGCGAACGGCTGAGGAACGTGGTCGTCCGGCTCTACCGGCTGGCCGCGAACGCCTCGGAGCTGAACCGGCTGATCACGGACGAGTCGACTCGCGACTCCAGCCGCCTGGACCACCTCCACCAGCGGTTCGTCAAGCCGTTCTGGGACAGCATCGAGCCCACGGTCGACAACCTCATGGCGGCCGGGCGCATACCCCGTGTGCCGACGCACATCCTGTACTTCGCCATCACCGGTCCCGCGCTGACCCTGGCCCAGGACCCGATCGCGGACCGGCTGAACCCCGCCGCCTCACCGGTCGCGAACCAGGACAGGGACGCCATGGCCGACGCGCTCTCCGGTCTCGTCCTTCGCGGCCTGCTCCCGCCTCCGCACGGCGAGACCACAGCCGCGTCGGATGCCGATGCCGATGCCCGGAACCGCACTCGAACCGCCACCTCCTGAACAGGGGCTCGTTCGCGCTCGGCAAGCGGAACCCGAAGGGCACCGAATCCGCCGGCGCCGTCGGGACGCCGACGCCCGGCGGGTGGACGGCGTGGTGCGTGCGACCCGGACAAACGACCGGTCGCACCTGTGGGTAGTGTCGGCGCCCGATGCCGGAGATCGCTCCGCACCACCACGGTGCCGCATGCGCTCTCGTGAAGGACTTCCACATCCCTACGCCCGCCGACTCGGAGTGCCCCGTGGTCAACCTCCTGCCGTCCCCTCGGCGCCGCGCCGGTGACGGCGGCTCCCGCTCGGCGGGGGCCGACACCAACGGCGCGGCAGTGCCGATGACTTGGGCGGCCCGGTTGCGGCGGGAACCGGTGACGGTGTCCTTCGACCGTCGCGAGGCCCTGACGGCGGCCGGGATCTACACGGCCGTGGCCCTGGTCGGTTTCGGTCTGCTGATGGCGATCAGCCACTTCCGCGGCCACCACGTCACGGAAGTGCTGACGCGGTGGGACAGCGCGCGGTATCTGCACATCGCCGAGCACGGTTATCCGGGCCACCTGGAGTACGGCCCGGACGGGCTGCCCGAGCCCAGCGCCCTCGCGTTCTTCCCGATGGTGCCCGCCTTGATCCGCGCGGTGCACCTGGTGACCTTCCTGCCCTTTCCGTACGCCGGCCTGGTGGTCTCCTGGTCCATGGCGGCAATCGCCGCGGCCGGGGTGCACACACTGGCCGGGTCGCTGTTCGGGCGCCGCGCGGGATACGCCTGTGTGGGGCTGTGGGCGTGCTCTCCGTACGCGTTCGCCCTGTGGGTGCCCTACTCCGAAGCCGCCTTCACCGCTTTCCTGATGTGGACGCTGATCGCGGTCGTCGCGCGCCGCTGGATGTGGGCGGGCGCTCTGTGCGCGCTGGCCGGGACCGTACGGCCGACCTCCACCGTGCTGGTGGCGGTGGTGGCCATCGGCGCCGTCAGGGCCCTGACGCTGCGCCGGGGCGGATGGCGGCCCTGGGTGGCCATCGGCGTCGCGCCGCTCGGGCTCGTCTTCAGCTGGCTGTACCTGGGCAGCCGAATCGGCCGCCTCGACGGCTGGTTCCTCGCGGAGAAGGCCTGGGACCAGCAGTTCGACTTCGGCCTGGGCACGCTGCGGTTCCTGCGGGAACTGATCACCTATCAGGCCACGGACATCCGCTACCCGCTCGTGCTGACGATGATCCTCGTCGTGGCCGTGGGTGTACTCGCGCTGGCCCTGGACCGCCGGGTGCCGTGGCCCCTGGTCCTGGCACTCGCCGGGGCCTGGGAGCTGATGTTCAGCACACCGGGCGCGCCGTTGTCCAAGCCCCGCTTCCTCCTGCCGTTCCTGCCCCTTCTGCTGCTCCTGGTCGTGCGGCCCATCGCCCGGCTGCCCCGCACCGTGCAGGCATGCCTGTACGGATGCGGCGCGGTCTTCGCAGGCTGGTACGGATTCGGGCTGCTGGTGCTCTTCAAGCACCCGCCGTGAGCACGACTCGGAGCTTTCCCGTCGGTTCCGCAGGCCGGCACCGCTGAGAGAAGTGGTGCCCGGAACCGGACTCGAACCGGTACGCCCGCAAGGGGCAGCGAGGTTTAAGCTCGCCGTGTCTGCATTCCACCATCCGGGCAAGGCGGCGCGAGAGCGCAGGAGGGAGCCTATCCGGGAAGGTGGGTGGGGAGCGGCCCCGGATTCGTCATGTTGTCTGATTCCATTGCTCCCTGACGGATCGTCATGTCACTTGCGGCGCACCGAAACCACAGGCCCGGGGCGATGTCCGGCGTGACCGGCGCCCCCTGCATATGACGCGAAATAGCTTCCGCCCCAGAGCGGCACCTCGGGGTGGCCGTCATCCCCTGGTATGACCCGGGGGTCCCCGGGTACCTCTCGGGACTGCCCCCGGAACCAGGTCAGGGACGGATTACGGCGGCCGTTCGCGCCGGGACGATGGACGGAGTCCGAACTCCCCCAGCGTTTCCCGACAGGAGCAGCCTGCCGTGACCACCACCACCGCACCCCCGACTGCCACGGCCACGGCCGCACGGGCCACCGATCTGAGCAAGGTGTACGGCGAGGGCGAGACCCGCGTGGTCGCGCTCGACGCGGTCTCCGTGGAGTTCCGCAGCGGTGAGTTCACCGCGATCATGGGCCCCTCGGGCTCGGGCAAGTCCACGCTGATGCACTGCATGGCGGGGCTGGACACGGTCTCGGCGGGCTCGGCGCGGATCGGCGACACCGAACTGGCCTCGCTGAAGGACAAGCAGCTGACCAAGCTGCGCCGGGACAAGATCGGCTTCATCTTCCAGGCGTTCAACCTGCTGCCGACGCTCACCGCCGCCGAGAACATCACGCTGCCGATGGACATCGCCGGCCGCAAGCCCGACCAGGAGTGGCTGGACCGGGTCGTGGAGACGGTGGGCCTGGCCGGACGGCTCAAGCACCGGCCGTCGCAGCTGTCCGGCGGGCAGCAGCAGCGCGTGGCGGTCGCACGGGCGCTGGCGAGCCGTCCGGAGATCATCTTCGCGGACGAGCCGACCGGCAACCTGGACTCCCGCGCGGGCGCGGAGATCCTGGGCTTCCTCCGCAACTCCGTGCGGGAGCTGGGCCAGACGGTCGTCATGGTCACCCACGACCCGGTCGCGGCCTCCTACGCCGACCGCGTCGTCTTCCTGGCCGACGGCCGCATCGTCGACGAACTGCACGGCCCGACCGCGGACACGGTGCTGGAGCGTATGCGGAACCTCCCCGGCGGTTCCGACCGCACCCCTGGCGACGCCAAGCCCCGTACGAGCTGACCGTCCGCCGCCACCGAGACCACCGGGAGACCACGCCCGCCATGTTCCGTACCGCCCTGCGCAACGTCCTCGCGCACAAGGCCAGACTGCTGATGACCGTGCTCGCCGTGATGCTCGGCGTGTCCTTCGTCTCCGGCACCCTGGTGTTCACCGACACCATCGGCAACGCCCTCCGCAAGGCCTCGGCCAGGAGCTATGCCGATGTGTCGGTCGCCGTCACCTACGGCGACCCCGACCATCCGCTCCCCCAGCGGCTGGTGGACGAGATCGGCCGGCTGCCCGGCGCCGAGTCCACCACCGCGACCGTCACCGGCTTCACCGCGGTCGCCGACAAGCAGGGCCGGCTGGTCGGCGACGGCTGGTCCACCCGCGGCGGCAACTACACCGGAGCGGACCGCTATCCGATACGTGAGGGCCGCGCCCCGCGCGGCTCCTCCGAGATCGCGCTGGACTCCAGGACCGCCGAGCGGACGGGCTACACCGTCGGCGACACCGTCCGGATGTCCATCGACGGACCGGTGATGGCGCAGAAGGTGACCGGCGTCTTCACCACCGACGACGGGAACGTCGCCGCGGGCGGCAGCCTGGTGCTCTTCGACACCGCCACCGCCCAGAAGCTCTTCGGCAAGCCGGGCACGTACGAGGAGATCGACGTCAAGGCGGCCCCCGGCACGGCGCAGGCCACGCTGAGGGCCGAGATCGAGAAGCTGCTGCCGCACTACGCCAAGGACGCCTCCGCGACCACCGGCCGGAAGCTGGCGGACGACGAGGCGCGGCAGATCGCCTCCGACCTCGGCAGCTTCAACACCACGCTGCTCAGCTTCGCCGGCATCGCGCTCTTCGTCGGCATCTTCATCATCGCCAACACCTTCACGATGCTGGTCGCGCAGCGCACCAAGGAGCTGGCACTGCTGCGAGCGGTCGGCGCCAGCCGCCGGCAGGTCACGCGGTCGGTGCTGGCCGAGGCCCTCGTCGTGGGCGTGGTGGCCGGTGTGACCGGGTTCCTGGTGGGCATCGGCATCGCGGCCGTGATGCGGGCGGTGCTCGGCTCCGCCGGGGCGGAACTGCCCGACGGCGCCCTGGCCGTGGAGCCGGGCACGGCGGGAGCGGCGCTCGCGGTCGGCGTGGGCGTCACCATGCTCGCCGCGTGGCTGCCGGCCCGCCGCGCCGCCAAGATCCCGCCGGTCGCGGCGATGAACAGCGTGCACGCCCCGGCCACGGTCAAGGGCCTGCTCCTGCGCAACACCCTCGGTGCGCTGCTGTCGGCGGCCGGTGTCGTCCTGGTGCTGGCCGGCTCGGGGATGAAGGACAACGGCAACATGGTGCTGGGCGGCGGTGCCGCACTGCTGCTGATCGGCGTCTTCGTCCTGACCCCGCTGCTGTCCCGGCCGGTGGTCGCCGCGGCCGGACCGCTGCTGCGTCCCTTCGGCGTCACGGGCAAGCTCGCCCGGCAGAACTCGGTGCGCAACCCGCGGCGGACCGCCGCCACCGCCTCGGCGCTGATGATCGGGCTCACCCTGATCACCGCCCTCACGGTGGTGGCCATCTCCGTCAAGACCACCGTGGACGAGCTGGCGGCCGCCCACCTGAAGTCCGACTACCAGGTCACGATGGCCACCGGGCGGAACCTCTCCCCCGAGGTGGCCGAGCGGGTCGCGGGCCTCGGCTCGGTCACCGTCTCCAGTTCGGTGCGCGACGCGCACACCGAACTCGGCGGCGAGGACGAGTGGGTCACCGGCGTCGACGCGCCCCAGATCGAGCGGCTGCTGACGCTGGACTTCACGCAGGGCTCCGTGGCGGCGGTGCGCGGCTCCTCGATGGTCGTGGACTCCGACACGATGAAGCGGCGCGGCTGGCACACCGGGCAGAGCCTGCCGGTGCGCTACGACGACGGCACCAAGGGGCGGCTGACGATCGGCGGCGTCTACCGGGGCGGCGACCTCATCAGCGGCGTGATCATGGACAACGCCACGGTCACCCCGCACACCCCGAAGGCCGGGGACATGCGGGTGCTGGTGAAGATGGCCGGCGGCGCCGACGAGGCCAACCGGGACGCGCTGGTGAAGGCGCTCGGTGAGAACCCGGTCATCAAGGTGCAGGACAAGGCGGACGTCTCCCGGGAGCTCAGCTCCACCATCGACCTGCTGCTGAACATCCTCTACGGGCTGCTCGCGATGGCGGTGCTGGTCGCGGTGCTGGGAGTGATCAACACGCTGGCGATGTCGGTCTTCGAGCGCAAGCACGAGATCGGCATGCTGCGGGCGATCGGCCTGGACCGGGGTGCGGTCAAGCGGATGATCCGGCTGGAGTCCCTGCTGATCTCGCTGTTCGGCGCGGTCCTCGGCACGGGCCTCGGGGTGTTCCTCGCCTGGGCCGTCGGCGGGCTGATCAGGCCCGAACTGCCGAGCTACGCGATGGCGCTGCCCTGGGACCGGATCGGGGTGTTCCTGTCGATCGCGGCGGTGGTGGGCCTGCTCGCCGCGCTGTGGCCGGCCCGGCGGGCGGCCCGGCTGAACATGCTGGAGGCCATCAAGGCCGAGTAGCCGGGCGGCGGCGGGCCGGCGGCACCGAGCGCGGGGCGGGGGTCCTCATCGGACCCCCGCCCCGCGGCGTCACGTGCCGGCCTTACGCGCCTTGCTTGCCCTGCGTGGCCGGGGTGGCCTGGGTGGCCTGGGTGCCGCCCTGCCCGCCGTAGCCGAGCCACTCGGCCCGGGTGCGCGGCATCCCGGAGGCGCCGGTGTCCCGGGGGCGGACCGCGACGATCTGGTTGACCCCGATGCGGTTGTGCTCGAAGGCGAGCGCGGAGGCCGCCATGTACAGCCGCCAGACCCGGGCCCGTCCCGGGCCCGCGAGGCGCACGGCCTCGCCCCACTGGGCCTCCAGGTTGGCGACCCACTCGCGCAGGGTCAGGGCGTAGTGCTCCCGGATCGCCTCGACGTCGCGGACCTCCAGGCCCGCGTCCTCCAGCCGCGAGACGGTGGCGCCTACGGGGGCCAGCTCGCCGTCCGGGAAGACGTACCGGTCGATGAACTCGTCGACGTGGTAGGCGTCCTCGTCCTCCCACGGGCGGCGGCCGATCTGGTGGTTCAGCAGCCTGCCGCCGGGCCGCAGCAGCCCGTGGAGGACCCGCGCGTACTGGAGGTAGCGCTCGCGGCCCACGTGCTCTGCCATGCCGATCGACGAAATGGCGTCGTAGGGGCCGTCGTCGACCGCCCGGTAGTCCTGGACGCGGATCTCGACGCGGTCGGTGAGCCCGGCGTCGGCGACCCGCTTGCGGGCGTACGCGGCCTGCTCGGTGGAGAGCGTGACGCCGGTGGCGTGCACCCCGTACCGCTCGGCGGCGTGCATCACCATCGAGCCCCAGCCGCAGCCGACGTCCAGCAGCCGCTGTCCGGGCCTCAGGTCCAGCTTGCGGCAGATCAGGTCCAGCTTGGCCGCCTGGGCGTCCTCCAACGTCGCGTCGGGCCCCTCCCAGTAGGCGCAGGAGTAGACCATGGACGGGCCGAGGACGAGCTCGTAGAAGTCGTTGCCGACGTCGTAGTGGTGGCTGATGGCCTGCCGGTCGCGGATCGGGCTGTGCAGCACGCCGCCGCGCCTGCGGACCTCCTCCGGCGGCGGGGGCGGGGGCAGTCCGGGCCCGGCGAGGGAGAGCACCTCGCGGGCGATCCGGGCGGTCCCCGGGTCGCTCAGCCGGGCGAGCAGACGGCGGTAGGCCGGCTCGCCGTCCTCCGGGGGGCGGTCCCACAGGACGCCGGAGAGCCGGCGCAGTGCGTCGTAGAGGTCGCCGTCGACGTCGAGTTCACCGGCCACCCAGGCGCGCACCAGACCCAGCTCGCCGGGCTTGAACAGCATCCGGCGCAGCGCCCTGCGGTGCCGGACGACCAGGGCCGGCGCGTCCGGCGGCCCGGTCTCACTGCCGTCCCACGCGCGGATGCGCAGCGGGAAGGGAACGCCGAGCGCCTGCTTGGCGAGAGCGGTCAGTCGTCCGGCCGTATCGGCCATGGCGCGTACCTCCGTGCCTCCATGAAGACGGGTCCACTGCGCAGGGAAAACAGATGTGGACTACAACCACATTCCCGGGATCGTCGTTCTGCTTCTACCCATCTCACGTTTGGAGTGCGCACGGCCAGGACACGGGCATGCCGAAGGGCGCCCGCCCCACGGATGGCGGACGCCCTTCGGCTGTTACGGGTGAACGGGCCCTCCGGCCCGACGGCGGCTAGGCCTTGGCCTTGGCCGGGGCGGCCTCGGCCGGGACCACGGGGGCCGGCACGGGCTTGGCGGCCTCGTAGAACTCCTCGCGGGGGTTCTCGATGGCGCCGAGCGAGACGACGTCGCGCTTGAGGAAGGCCGCCAGCGTCCAGTCCGCGAGGACCCGGATCTTGCGGTTGAAGGTCGGGACGGCCATGCCGTGGTAGCCACGGTGCATGTACCAGGCCAGGCGGCCCTTGAACTTCAGCTTCATCTTGCCGAAGCGGATCAGGGCGACACCCTTGTGCAGGCCGAGGCCGGCGACGGCGCCCTTGTTGGCGTGCTTGTACTCCTGCTGCGGGAAGCCCCGCATACCGGAGATCACGTTGTCGCCGAGGACCTTGGCCTGGCGCAGCGCGTGCTGGGCGTTGGGCGGGCACCAGGCGCCGGGGCCGGAGGCCAGGTCGGGCACCTGCGCGTTGTCGCCGGCGGACCAGATGTAGTCGGTGCCCTGGACCTGGAGGGTCGGGGCGGTGTCGACGTGGCCGCGCGGGCCGAGCGGCAGGCCGTACTTGGCCAGGACCGGGTTGGGCTTGACGCCGGCGGTCCACACGATGGTGGAGGCGTCGACCTCCAGGCCGTTGGCGAGCACCACGTGCTTGTCGACACAGGACTTCATCGACGTGCCGAGGTAGACCTCGATGCCGCGCTCGCGCAGGTGCTCCAGGCCCCAGGTGCCGAGCTCGGGACCGACCTCGGGGAGGATCTTGTCGGCGGCGTCGACCAGGATGAAGCGCATGTCCTCGCGCTTCACGTTCGCGTAGTACTTGGCCGCGTCGCGGGCCATGTCCTCGACCTCGCCGATGGTCTCCGCACCGGCGAAGCCGCCGCCGACGAAGACGAACGTGAGCGCCTTGCGGCGGACGTCCTCGTCCGTGGTGGAGGCGGCCTTGTCGAGCTGCTCCAGCACGTGGTTGCGCAGGCCGATGGCCTCCTCGACGCCCTTCATGCCGATGCCGTTCTCGGCCAGGCCGGGGATCGGGAAGGTGCGGGAGACGGCGCCGAGCGCGACGACCAGGTAGTCGAAGGGCAGTTCGTAGGACTCGCCCACGAGCGGCTCGACGACGGCGACCTTGCGGTCCTGGTCGATGGTCGTGACCCGGCCGGTCAGAACCTCCGCCTGGGGCAGCACGCGGCGCAGCGGCACCACGACATGGCGGGGGGAGATGCTGCCGGCCGCGGCCTCCGGCAGGAAGGGTTGGTACGTCATGTACGAACGCGGGTCGACGACGGTGACGGTCGCCTCCGCATAGCGCATCTTCTTGAGGATGCGCCGGGCCGCGTACAGGCCGACGTACCCACCGCCTACTACGAGGATCCTGGGACGCTCCGTGGTGCTCATGCTTCGAGTATTCACCACGGCCCGGGGGGTACCTCGTGAGCCCCTTCACAAGGTTTCCCGGGCCCTCTGCTACACTGCGCCGCTTCGTGATCAGGACCACAGCGCCCCGGGGGAACCCGTTGCAGGCCACAGGCGTTGAGCGCCCGGTCCTACCAGCGACGATCGGCATCCGGGGGGCCCGTTTGACGCTCCCGCAATACGGGTGAAACACAAGCCCGGCAGGGGCCTTTGGGGGCCCCGGGGGGCCTGGCGCCGGGCAGTTGGGCCGTCCGGCGGGAACTTTCATGTGAAGAAATTCACGAACCTTCTCCGGCAGGCGTGTCGGGCCCGCCGAACGGGTCCGCTCACCTGACAAGCGCCCTGCTCAGGCGATGCTCCAGGCGATGCCGTCGAGGATGTCGTGCTCGCTCACCACGACCTCCCGGGCACCGGTCCGCTCCATGATCCGCAGCAGCACGAGCGCCCCCGCGCCGATCACGTCGACCCGCCCCGGATGCAGCACCGGGATCGCCGCGCGCTCGGCGTGCGTGGCCGCCAGCAGCCGCTCGGTGACGGCGCGGACCTGCTCCACCGGGATGCGGGCGTGGTGGATCGCCACCGGGTCGTACCCGGGCAGGTTCAGCGCGATCGCGGCCACGGAGGTCACGGAACCGGCGAGGCCGACAAGCGTGCGCGCCTCGCGCAGCGGCACGGTGGCCTCAGCCAGGTCCAGCGCGGCGTCGATGTCCCGCGTCATGGCGGCGATCGCCTCGGGGGTCGCCGGGTCGATCGCGACGCCGTCGCGCACCAGGTGCCGTTCCGTCATCCGCACGCACCCGATGTCGACCGAGCGGGCGGCGGTGACCGCGGTGTCCCCGACGACGAACTCCGTCGAGCCGCCGCCGATGTCGGTGACCAGGAAGGGGCGCTCCAGGTCGGCGCGGCCGGCCAGTTCCCGGGTGGCGCCGGTGAAGGAGAACTCGGCCTCCTGGTCGCCGCTGATCACCTCCGGCTCCACGCCGAGGATGTCCACCACGCCGCGCACGAAGTCCTCTCGGTTGGAGGCGTCGCGGGAGGCGGAGGTGGCCACGAAGCGGATCGCGTCGGCGCCCAGCTCGCCGATGACGGCCGCGTAGTCACGGCAGGCCGCGAAGGTGCGCTCCAGCGCCTCGGGGGCGAGCCGGCCCGTGCGGTCCACGCCCTGGCCGAGCCGGACGATGGTCATCCGGCGGTCCAGGTCCTTGATGTCGCCGGTGGCGGGGTCCGCGTCGGCGACCAGCAGGCGGATCGAGTTGGTGCCGCAGTCGACGGCGGCGACGCGGGTCACTCGCCGTCCTCCTTCGCGTCGGTGCTGTCGTCGGGGTCGACGCACGGCCCCTTGCGCCACCACTGCGGCAGCATCGCGATGGCCTCGTCGCCGAGCGGGTTGACCCCGGGGCCGGCCGCGAGGGAGTGGCCGACCAGCACGTGCAGGCACTTGACCCGGTCGGGCATGCCGCCCGCGCTGGGGAAGCCCTCCAGCACCTCGATCGCGTCGCGGCGGGCGATGTAGTCCTCGTGCGCGGCCCGGTAGCCGGCGGCCAGTTCCCCGTCCTCGGCGAGCCGGGCGGTCATGTCCTTCATGACCCCCTCGGCCTCCAGGGTGCCGATCGCGGACGCGGCGCGCGGGCAGGTCAGGTAGTACAGCGTCGGGAACGGCGTGCCGTCCTCCAGCCGGGGCGCCGTCTCGACGACGTCCGGGTTGCCGCAGGGGCAGCGGTGCGCGACGGCCCGCAGACCGCGCGGGACGCGGCCCAACTGGCGGCCGATGGCGGCGATGTCACGCTCCGTCGGCGGGGCGTGCTCGGTGGGCGGCGGGGGCGTTTCCATGCCTGGGTGTGTCTCTTTCAGCGGTGGGCGCGGGCGGCGGCGTCGGCGTGGTCGACGCCGTCCCACAGGTTGGCGTACCAGGGGCGGCGGGCGGCGTTGTCGCTCTCGCCGCGGCGCGGGCCGGCGGCGTCGTCTCCCCCCGCGGGGGCCCCCGCGGGCTTCACCACCGTATACGCCGTCTCGCCGGGCAGGACGTAGTGCAGCCGGGCGCGGGCCTGCGCCTTGACGTATTCGGGGTCCTGCCAGCGCGCCTTCTCCTCGCGCAGTTCCTCGACCCGCTTGCGGGCCTGCTCGGCCTGCTTGCGCTGGTCGGCGATCTGCGAGCGCTGCGCCACGTACTGGCGTGTGGGGTAGGCGAGGGCGACCACCAGCGCGCACACGACGAGGGCGAGCAGCGCGGCCCGCCCGGTCAGCCGGTTGCGGCCGCGCGGCAGCGAGGGCCGCCGCGGGCGGCCGGTGGCGCGGTAGACCCGGGCCTGCGCCTGTGCCCCGAGGGCACGGATGCGCGTCGCGGTGGAGAAGCGATCCGGCACGTGCACCTCCGGTGGGGATTCACGTTCGTCGTTGCCTCGGGAGGACCGGTGAACGGGCTCACCGGTCCGCCGGCGAACCGCTGCCGCCCGCCGCGGGCGCGGCGGGCGGCAGCAGGGCGTGCGTCAGCCCTTGAAGCGCGGGAACGCCGAGCGGCCGGCGTACACGGCCGCGTCGTCGAGGATCTCCTCGATGCGCAGGAGCTGGTTGTACTTCGCGACGCGCTCGCTGCGGGCGGGGGCGCCGGTCTTGATCTGGCCGCAGTTGGTGGCGACGGCGAGGTCGGCGATGGTGACGTCCTCGGTCTCGCCGGAGCGGTGCGACATCATGCACTTGTAGCCGTTGCGCTGCGCCAGCTCGACCGCGTCCAGGGTCTCGGTCAGCGAGCCGATCTGGTTCACCTTGACCAGCAGGGCGTTGGCGGTGCCGTTGTCGATGCCGCGCTGCAGGCGTTCGGGGTTGGTGACGAACAGGTCGTCGCCGACGAGCTGGACCTTGTCACCGAGCTGGTCGGTGATGGTCTTCCAGCCGTCCCAGTCCTCCTCGTTCAGCGGGTCCTCGATGGAGACCAGCGGGTACGCCGCGACCAGCTCGGCGTAGTACGCGGTCATCTCGGCCGCCGAGAGGGACTTGCCCTCGAAGGAGTAGCTGCCGTCCTTGTAGAACTCGGAGGCGGCCACGTCGAGCGCCAGCGCGATGTCCTGGCCCGGCTGGTAGCCGGCCTTCTTGATGGCCTCGACGATCAGGTCGAGGGCGTCGCGGTTGCTCGGCAGGTTCGGGGCGAAGCCGCCCTCGTCGCCCAGGCCGGTGGACAGGCCGCGCTCCTTCAGCACCCCCTTGAGGGTGTGGTAGACCTCGGCGCCCCAGCGCAGGGCCTCGGAGAAGGACTCCGCGCCGATCGGGGCGATCATGAACTCCTGGATGTCCACGTTGGAGTCGGCGTGCGAGCCGCCGTTCAGGATGTTCATCATCGGGACCGGCAGCACGTGGGCGTTCGGGCCGCCCAGGTACCGGAAGAGCGGGAGGTCGGAGGCCTCGGACGCGGCGTGGGCCACGGCCAGCGAGACGCCCAGGATGGCGTTGGCGCCGAGGGAGGACTTGTCCGGGGTGGCGTCCAGGTCGAACATCGCCTGGTCGATCAGCCGCTGCTCGGTGGCGTCGTAGCCGACCAGCTCCGGGCCGATCTGCTCGATGACGGCGAGCACCGCCTTCTCCACACCCTTGCCCTGGTAACGGCTCTTGTCACCGTCACGGAGCTCAAGGGCCTCGAACGCTCCGGTGGACGCTCCGGAGGGCACGGCTGCACGGCCCGTGCTGCCGTCGTCGAGGCCGACCTCGACCTCCACGGTGGGGTTGCCTCGCGAGTCGAGGATTTCCCGGGCTACGACGACGTCGATCGACGGCACGTGAGTCTCCTTCTGATGTCTCTTCGTTTCGGGCATGAGCCTAACCGACCCGAAAAGCCCCGTCCGGGCACGCTCCGGGGAAGTCCGCACCGGACCGGGAACGGAAGGGGGCACAGAGAAGAACGATCGGGGACGGACGTGCGTGGCGCGCGGCGCACACGGGCCCGCGCCGGACCGCGGAGCGGGCGCCCGGCGGGGCGCCCGCGACCGGCGGCACCGGGTCAGCGGCGGCCGAGCTCCAGGGTCTCGCCGGCCACGATCTGGTCCGGGTCCTCGCCGATGACGTCCTTGTTGGCCGCGTACAGTCCGCGCCACCCGCCCGGCAGGCCCTGCTCCATGGCGATCCCGCACAGCGAGTCGCCCTCCTGCACCACGTAGCGGCTGCCGCTCGTGGTCTTGGTGGAGGTGTCCTTCGCCGTGTCGCGAGCCGTGCCGCGGTCCGCGCTGCGGGTGGTGTCGCGGACGATGCTGCCCCAGGCGGCCTGGCCCTCGACGACCTGCGGCGGCGCCGTGGTCACGCCGCGCGTGCCGCTGCCGGTGTCCGTCGTGCTCGACTCCCGGGGGATGGTGCCGGCCACCGGCTTGCGGTGCTTGCCCGGGGTCTTGTCGGACGTGCCGGTGGAGGCGTGCGGGTCGGGGGTGGCGGTGGCGTCAGGGACGGCGGTGGAGTCGTCGTCGTCCGAGGACCCGGCGGACTCGTCCGTGCCGGAGTCCGTGCCGTTGTCCACGGAGCCGCCGGTGGTGCCTTCGTCGTCGTCGCCCGTGCCGGTGTCCGTGCCGGAGTCCGTCCCGTGGCCGTGGCCGTTGCCGTTGCCGTTGCCGTCGGAGCCGCCGCCCAGGAGGTCCTGCAGCACCTCGCCCAGCCCGGCCTGCTCACCGCAGTTGGACCACGCCCCGGGGCCGAGCTCGCCGAGGATCTTCTCCGCGACGGATATCTGCTCGTTGCGGCTGGCGAGGTCGGGGCGCTCGGCGTAGGCCGTGCCGCCGTACTGCTGCCAGGTCTCCTCGGTGATCTGGAGGCCGCCGTAGAACCCGTTGCCGGTGTTGGCGCTCCACATTCCGCCGCTCTCGCACGAAGCCACGGCGTTCCAACTGGTGCCGGCGTCGGCGGCGCTCGCGCCGCTCGCAGCGAAGAGGGGGAGCGTGAGGCCCGCCCCGGTCGCGGCTACCGCGACCATGGCGGTCGGGGCCTGCCGCGGCTTGCGGTGTCGGCCGTTCCCGGACTTCAGCATGCGCCATCGCCTTTCACATTCGAATATCGCGATGGCGCCTGACCGTAGTGGCCTTGGCCCATGCATCACAAGTCGATGTCTCGCGGATCACGTGAAGATCACGTTATGACGCCCACTCAGTCACGTTCCGGTGCGAAGGAGACCGGCAGCGTCCGCAGGCCGCGCATGATGAGCCCGCCGCGCCAGCGCAGCTCGGCGGGATCGGCGGCGAGCCGCAGGTCGGGCAGCCGGGTCAGCAGCGTCGCGAGTGCGGACTGCGCCTCCAGCCGCGCCAACGGCGCGCCCAGGCAGTAGTGGATGCCGTGACCGTAGCCGAGGTGCTGATTGTCACGGCGTGAAAGGTCCAGGGTGTCCGGCTCGTTGAAGCGCGCGGGGTCGCGGTCGGCGGCGGCGAGCACCACCAGGACGGGGTCGCCGGTCGCGATCCCCTGGCCGCCGACGGTGAGCGGTTCGGTCGCGAAGCGCCAGGTCGCCAGCTCCACCGGGCCGTCGTAGCGCAGGAGTTCCTCGACGGCCGTGCCGAGCAGCTCGCGTTCGTCACGGCCGAGCGCGTCCTGCAGCCGCCGGCGCGGCCCGGGGTTGCGCAGCAGCGTGTACATGCCGTTGCCGATGAGGTTGACGGTGGTCTCGAATCCCGCGAAGAGCAGGATGAACGCCATCGCGGCGGCCTCGTTCTCGGTGAGGTGCTCGCCGTGGTCACTGGCCCGGATCAGACCGGAGATGAGGTCGTCGCCAAGGTCCGCGCGCTTGCGGTGGATCAGCTCCAGCAGATATCCGCGCATTTTCTTCACCGACCGGGCGACCCCGCCGCGCGGGCCGCCGCCGTGCCGGATCATCATCCCGGCCCAGTCGCGGAAGTCGTCCTGGTCCTCGGCGGGCACGCCGAGCAGGTCGCAGATCGCGTAGATGGGCAGCGGGAAGGCGAACTCATGGATGAGATCGGCCTCCCCCTTCGCGGCGAAGCCGTCGATGAGGCGGTCGGTCAGCTCCTGCACCCTCGGGGCGAACTCGGCGACGCGGCGCGGGGTGAAGGCCTTGGAGACCAGCCGGCGCAGCCGGGTGTGGTCCGGCGGGTCGATGTTGAGCAGGTGCGTCATCAGGTCGGCGCCGCGCTCACCGGGGATGCCCACCTTCCCCTTGGCGTGGGCCCGTTCGGAATGGTGGACCGGGTTCTTGCTGAGCCGCGGATCGGCCAGCGCCTGCCTCGCGTCCGCGTACCGGGTCACCAGCCAGGCGTCCACACCGCTGGGGAGCGTGGTGCGGTGCACCGGGGAGTGCTCGCGCAGCCAGGCGTACGCGGGGTAGGGATCGGTGGCGAACTGCCAGGTGAACAGCTCGGGGGGCTCGGGGGTCACGCTGTCATGCACCCCATGACGTTAGCCGCTCGCGGCTGAGCCGGTCGGCCAGCCGGGTCGTCTCCGGCAGGCGGTAGGAGGGGGACAGGGCCAGGACATGGCGGCACGCGGTGTCCAGGTCGATGCCGTGGCCGGTCGACACGTACACCGGCTTGACCCCGCTCCGCGTACGCAGCACGCGGCCCACCGTCTCGCCCGCGTCGACCAGCGGCGCCGAGGCCCCGCGCTCCTCGCCGAGCGCCGCCGGGTCGTACGTGCCCGTGAACGGGGTCTTGGCCACGCCCGCGGTCGGCAGCCCCGTGACCACCCCGAGGTGGCAGGCCAGGCCGAAGCGGCGCGGGTGGGCCAGCCCCTGGCCGTCGCAGAGCAGCAGATCGGGCGTGACGGCCAAGCCCCGCAGGGCCTCGATCAGCACGGGAAGCTCCCGGAAGGCGAAGAGCCCGGGCACGTACGGGAAACCGGCCCTGGCCACCGCGGTGGCCTGGTCGACCGGGGCGAGCGTGGCCGTGTCGAGCACCACGACGGCGGCGGCCACGGTGTCGTCCGCGGCACCGTGGCCCCCGCCGTACGCGACGTCCAGCCCCGCGACGTACCGCGGCCGCTGCGGGCCGGGCCCGCGGTGGTCGGCCAGCGGCCGGAGCCGGTCCTGCAGGGCCAGGGCCCCGGCCTCGTCGCGCGGCCACACATGGGGAACGTCGATGCGCATGGCCGCGAGACTACGGGCCCGCTCCGGCCCGGGTCAGGTCTTGGTGCCGCCCTCGTCCTTCCCCGGTCCCGCGCCGCGGTCCCGCCCGGGAGAGCCGTTCCGGCCGCCTGCGTGGGCCCTGGGCGCGGACACGCCCTCCGGTGGGGTGGCGACCCCGTGGGAGCCCCAGTTGCCGAAGCCCTTGAGGGAGTGCGGAAGGTGACGGATGCCGTCCTGTGGCCACTCGTCGTAGTCGCGCCATTCGGTCAGGGAGTGCCGCTCCCCGTCCTGGTGCCCGGGGCCGTGGTCGGCCGGGGTCTCGCGGCCGTACTCCTGCCGCGTGTGCCACGCCCCGCCACGGGGCTGTGGCCGCTGCTCGGGGGGCGGCTCCTTGGACCGGGCGTACAGGCCGATCGACACGGCGCCGATCAGCAGCCCGACGAGGAAGATGCCCACTACCAGCGGGGCGATGCCGACGAGATAGTCGTGCGGCACGGCCAGCTGGATCTGCTCCAGTGCTCGCATGTCACCCATTTACCCCATTCGCCCCGAATCACCCCTCCCCGACACCCGCCGCATGTTGTGCCTCCCTCCCCCCACCGGGGATCAGGCGCATGACGAAACGGAGGGGGCGGGGGTGGTGGGGGCACCCCCGGCCGAAGGCTGGGGGAGGGTGGGCGTTCTGGACTGTGGAGCATATTTGTGTGCGGTATCCGGGGCGGGACGGGATGAGCAGGTGCTGGAAACGCACGTAAATGTGCTGTCCAGAATGCCCAGCCCCGGAGGCCCCGAACCCGGCCCAGGAACCACGCGCGCCGGGGTGCGTGACTTCACAGGGCTGGGGGCACCCCCGGCCGAAGGTTGGGGGAGGGCGGGAGGGCGGAAAGAAAACCCACCCGGACCACCGGGCTCAGCGGGACTTCTCGGCCTCCACAATCGCATCCCGGTACCGGCGGGCCGCAGCCCGCAGTGCCGACTCCGGATCGATCCCCGCCGCCTGCGCGGCCAGCGCCAGCGCCAGCAGCCGCTCCCCCGTGTCCGCCGCGTCCGCGTCCGGCACCGGCACGTCGAGGCCCGCCCGGTCCGCGCGAGCGCCCAGCTTGGCCGCCAGCGCCAGGGCGGGCTGGCCCAGCGGGACGCCCTCCGTGACCGACGTGCGCTGCTTCTCCTGCTCCTTCATCCGCAGCCAGTGCGCCTGGACCTCCTCGGGCGTCTCGGCGGTCTCGTCGCCGAAGACGTGCGGGTGGCGGTGGATGAGCTTGTCGACGATGGTCCCGGCGACGTCGTCGATGGAGAACGGCTCCTCCGGGTCGTCCTGCGCGATCCGCGCGTGGAAGACCACCTGCAGCAGCACATCGCCGAGTTCCTCGCGGAGCGCGTCCCGGTCGCCCTCCTCGGCCGCCTCGACGAGCTCGTAGATCTCCTCGATGCCGTACTTCACCAGCTCCTCGCTGGTCTGCACGCTGCTCCAGGGGCATTCGCGGCGGATCCGGTCCATCACCTGGACCAGGTCGAGCAGCCGGGCGCCCGGCAGGTCGTACGAGCCGGGCAGCAGCTCCAGGTCGGGCATGCTCACCCGGCCCGAGCCGCCGAGCCGGGCAAGTTCGTCGGTGACGGCCGCGTCGCCCTCGCCGCCGGCGAGGTAGACCACCGTGCGGCCCCCCTCGGTCAGGTCCACCAGGTCACGGCCGGTGGGCGCGGCGTGCTCCACGGTGACGCCGGCCTCGCGCAGGTAGGGCAGCTGCGGGTGCCCGGGGTCGGGGCAGACGACCCGGTCGGCACCGCGCAGCAGCTCCCACGCGGGCCAGGACAGCAGGCCGGGGGCCACACGGTGGGTGGTGGTCAGCAGTACGAGGCGGCCCGGGCGGGCGGAGTCATCCAAGTGGTCCACCCGACGAAACTACCTCGCCCGGGTGCGGGTCAGGCACCGGCCTTGGCGGCGCTCACCTCGGTCAGCCACGGGTCCTTGTTGGTGTCGAGGGTGAGCTTCTGCGCGTTCCACTTGCCGTAGCGCGGGTTCACGTCGATGTCGAGCCGGTCGGCCGTGCGGCGCAGCACCTTGAGCAGGGCGGCCTGGCCGTCCGGGGTCTGCACGTTCGCGCCGTAGTGGGCGGCGACCTTCTGCATGAGCAGGTCGGTGCGGACGCTCTCGTCGATGTCGGCGGGGATCATCGCGTACGTCTGGAGGACCTGTGCCTCCAGCTGCTGCTTGCCGCCGGCCTGCATTTCGGCGGCACGGCGGGCCTGCTGCACCTCGCGCGGGGTGACGGAGACACCGGCGTCCTCGGCGGCGCGCTCGATGACCCGGGCCTGGACGAGGCTGTGCACGGTGTTGCGTTGGAGGTCGCTGCTGGCCTCGATGAGCTGGTCGGCCTGGGGCGCTTTCTCCTGGGCGGCGCGCACCGCCGCGACCCTCGCCTGCACCGAGTTCACGGTGATCTGCCGGCCGCCGACGACGGCCGCGGCACCGGCGTGCGGGGTTCCGCAGGAGGTCAGCAGTGGCGCGGCGACGAGCACGGCGGCGGTGGCGAGGGCGGAGAGCGCAGTCCTGCGGCGGAGCATTTTGCCTCCCGGCAAGGGATCGGGCGACGGTGCACGATCTGGCAGATGCAGTGATCGAGGATATTGAGCGGGGACCCGCAATATCCAGCACTCTGCACAAACGATGCCGGGGCCGGTCAGGTGTCGCAGGCGACGCCGTCGCCGTCCCGGTCCAGATCGCGCGAGTAGCCGGGGTCGCCGCGGTGGAGCGGCGCGGCGCCCGCCTTCCGGGCGGCGGCGCAGTTCGGGTAGGTGGTGGCACCGGAGCCGGGCTTGTCGTCCCCGCTGCCGCCGCCCGTGCCGTCGTCCTTGCCGTCGTCCTTGCCTGACGGCGCCGCGCCGGGCACGTCCGGCTTGCCGGAGCCGGGCAGCCGCTCGTCCGGGCAGGTGCGCAGGACCTCGGTCATGGCGTCCTTCTCGGCCGCGGTGACCCACAGGCCGTACTTCTTCTTCACCGCCACCTGACGGGCGACGTAGGGGCAGCGGAACGCCTTGTTGGGCGGCAGCCAGGTCGCCGCGTCGGCGTCGCCCTTGCCGCGGTTGGCGGGCCCGTCGACGGCGAGGAGGTTCAGCGGGTCGTTGGCGACCTGTATCCGCTTGTCGCGGTCCCAGTACTTGGCGCCCTTCTGCCACGCGTCGCTGAGCGCCACGACATGGTCGATGTCGATGGTGCTGCGGCCGCGGGTGAAGCTGATCCCCTTGCCGGTGTACGGATCGTCGAGCTTCCCGGAGGTGACGACGCAGTCGCCGCCGTCGTCCGAGCGGAAGGACTCGCTCGTCAGGTCGCGCTGCAGTATGTCGTCGCGGGTGTCGCAGCCGTTGTGGTCGGTGTCCACCCAGGAACTGCCGAACTGATCGCGCGCGTAACCGGTCTTGGGCGCGCGGCCCTTGACCGTCAGGTCGCCGACCGCCTTGAGCGCCGAACCCGCCGGTGCCGCCGCGTCGCTGCCCTGTCCGCCGAGGCCCCCGCCCGTGCAGCCCGCGACGCCGAGGAGCACCGCGAGCAGCGCCGCTGCCGTTCCCGTCCTTGAACCCGCCCTGGTAGTGACCACCTTGGCACTGTAGGGGGTGGGGGGCGGGGACCGGCAGGGGGCCTTTCAGTCCCGGGAGTCCACCGCGTGCGTCACGGCTGACGCGACCTCGGAGCGGAGCCCGTCCCCGGCACCGGTGACGGTGACGTTCGCCCGCCGCTTGCCGTGGGCGTCCGCGCCGACCAGGACGAAGCCGACCTTGCCGTACCGGGACGCCGTCTGCTCGGCGGCTGCCACCGCGGGCGTGCCCGCGGCCACCACCACGTCGCACGAACGCTGCAGCAGGCCGTTCAGGTACGGCACCGCGTTGGCCGCGGACTGCTCGCCCGTCACGGACGCGTAGCTCACCCGGGCCCGGGTCTTGGCAGACGCGTCCTGCATGCCCTGCCACACGATGGCCGCGGTCGTCCCGGCGGCGATGCCCTTGTCACCCGTGAGCAGGCACGCGTCGACGTCCTCGTAATGCCGGGCCCTGGTGTCGGGCAACGAGCGGGCACCATCCCGCGACAGCACGACCCACACCACGGCGGCCGTCGCCGCCACAACGACGGCGACGACCGCCGACGCGAGCCGCCGGCCCGTCAGGGCGCGCAGCCACGCCACGACGGCATGCCGCAGCCTGGTGAGGCGCCCGTCCGCGCCCGCCTCACGTGCCGCCTTCGCCCGCTGTGCCGGCACGACCTGCCGAACCCTCTTCGCCACTTGTCTCCGCTCGCTTCCTCAGTACCGATCACTCACCCCGGCGCGTGTCCGCCGCCGCCCCGGCCGAAGGCCAGAACGTCCAGGCATGCACCGGGGCCACCACCATCGACAGCAGGATCAGCAGGAGGTCGACCGCGAACTCCGGCCCGTGCGTGGACTCCGGCGTCAGCGCGAGATCCAGCACCCACGCCACCAGCCCCAGGGAGAAGACGGCGAAGGCCGTCCAGTCCTCTCGTCGGCCCCGGCACAGGGCGATCAGCAACGAGGGCAGGGGACACAGCAGTCCCAGGCTCACGACCGGGAGCGCCGCGGCCCCTGCCCGGGCGGCGAGCCGCACGCCGGGCCGCGGTGTCCGCCCGGTGTCCGGGCCGGTCTCCTTGTCCACTGTCTGCCGCCCGTCAGCCGGTGACGGCGACCGGGGCGTCCCAGTCGTCGCGGTCGACGGTGATGGTGTAACCGCCACGGCTCTCCTTGCTGTTGACCATGTACTGGTGGCCGCGACGGTGCGCGGTCCACAGCGTCGGGGAGAACGGCCAGTCGGAGGTCGTCGTCTTCTTCTGGTCCCACAGCGCGTACCAGAGGGCGTCGGGCAGATCGGTACGGTCCTTGGCGCCCGCGACGGCGGCGGCGCTGCTGCTCTTGAAGCCGTAGAAGCCGGCCCAGTAGTTCTTGGCGTGGACGGCCTTGTCCCAGGCCCGGATGTAGGTGAGCACCGCGTTGTTGCAAGCGGTGTTCGTGGTGTCGTAGGACTCCATGTCCAGGTACAGCGCGCTGCCGGCCTTCATCCCGAGCGCCGACGCCTTGGCCACCGCGTCCGCGCCGTCCGTGGCCCCGAGCGAGGCCGCCGTAGTGGCGGTCAGCTTCTCCGGGTTGCGGCTGGTCTGGCACGGCGGCTGCGCGCCGACGTACAGCGGGATCAGCTTCCAGCCCGCCGCGCTCACGGTCTTCACCCACGACGCGGTCAGGTTCGACTGCGCGCAGCCGCGGTTCTTGCCGCCCACGTAGACGGCGGCGGCGCCGTAGAAGTTCGAGGCCTTCCACGTCTTCATCGCCGACGACGACGGCGCGGTGCAGGTGTCGAACGCCCGGCCCGTGTACACCTTCGCCGGGGGACGGGTCGTCGTGGTCGCCATCGACGCCTCCGCGGCGACGCCGGCCCCCGCCAGCACGGCGACACCCGCGACCGCCCAGGCGATGTAACGGCCCTTCTTCGACATCCGGTGACCGGACAACCCCACCCCATTCATGATGGACGGCACACGACGTGCGCCGACTCAAGCCGTTGAGAGCCCCCACGGGCCGCGCGCTCCGACCCGCCGTGACGCGGGGACGCGGGCCTCCATGTGCGAGGCGCCTGGCACCTTATCCGCCGGTCGCCCCAAGATCGGGAAAGCGGGCACCGAATCCGTCACAAGACTCGCCCAAGCGGCGGCAAAGTCCGGGGCCCTCACGCCCGGGCGCGCGGCAGCGGCGCGGGGCGGCCGGCTCGCTCCCATGCGACGAACGTGTTGGTGCGGGCGTGCACGAACTCCTTGACGGGATCGCCGAAATACGACCACGGCACGCTGCCGATGTGAGCGCCGACCGCCCGGAACTGCTCGACCGCCTCCGCGTGGCGCTTCGTCTGGAACAGGGTGTCCGCGAGGAGATGGCGTGCGGTCGGCAGCCGGTGGTGGCCGGCCGGGACCTGGGCCACCGCGTCGAGGGTGGCGTCCACGGCAGCGGCCACAAAGGGCTCGCCGTAGATCTTCGACTCCGGCTCCCGATGGGCGTGCTCGAAGATCGCGTACAGGCGCAGCGCCGGCAGCAGGCTGCCCCACGGCGCCGAGGCGGCCGCCTGCTCCGCGAAGCCGAACATCAGCTCCTCCGAGCCGCGCCACTTCGCGCACCAGTACTGCAGGGCGGCGACGTGGGCGCCGAAGTGGTGCGGGTCGCGCAGGACGATCTGCGTCCACAGCAACCGGAAGTCCTCGTGCGACCAGCCCTGGCCCAACGCGATGGCGATCTGAGCAACCCACGGGGTCGGGTCCTCCGGCGCCGCCAGCCGCGCCGCCTCACGGCAGGCCGGCAGCGCCTCCGCCAGGAGCCGGTGGAAGCCCTGGAATTGCTCGCTGCTCGTGTACTTGGCTCGCTTGGCGCCGCGGGCCTTGCCGGCCAGGGCGACGAGCGTGTCGGCGTACACGAGCGCGGCGTCCGAGTCGCCCGGGCGCTCGGCACGCCAGGCGCGCAGCCACGTGTCGTCCTCGGCGGCCGCGTCCACGATGTGCCCCAGCCGGTACCAGCGCAGGTCCCAGTCCCGCCCCGCGTCCGCCAGGTACGCGGCGGGCCGCCGCCAGTCCCCCGCCAGCGCCGCCGCCACCACGGCGTCCGCCTCCGGATCCGGCCCGGCCCGCCCCGCGTCCAGCTGCGACGCCGGCACCAGCCCATACCGCTCCGGATGCATCGTCAGCGGCGCTCTGGCCTTCGCCTCGGCCCGCTTGGCACGCGCCTTGCCGGCGTTGCGGGGAATGGTGACGGCGGCGTAGGCAAGGAGGCCAGCACCGGCCGCACCTATGAAAGGGTTCATGAACCGTCCAGATGTGAGGCGCTCAGCCAAGTTGGCAGGCGCCCAGCCAGATTGATCAAAGAGGCCTCGGACAACAGGCCTCCGGTGGATGCGGACCCGAAAATCCAAAAATCCCGCACACAGTGGCGGTGCAGCCTGAAGTATCCAGTAAGCCGGGCGCCGGTCCGTTCGATTTTTCGGAGCCGCCCGTCACCGGTCGGCGGCAATCCATTTCTTCAAGGCCCGCCGGTACGCCATTGAATCTTCACCGGCCTTGAATCGCAACTCGTACTGCATCGGAGGGTCCAGGCGAGCACCGCCAAACAAAACACGGTCGGCGAGATCGATCTGCCCTCGACCCTCGAAGGAAAACCAACTGGAACTCTCATTTGGCGGTTCAATCTGATGGCGGTCGAACTCAAGCGCCACAGTGAATGCCGACGCAACCACTTCGGCAACACGAGAATCAGAGTCACGATGGTATGAGGCCACCAACCTGGCGGCTTCCAGAGCCGAACGCACGGCTCCACTGCAGGCCTTCTCCGCAGCCGTAGCCTTTTCTTCAAGGCGACTCACCAGAGGAATGGATTCCAACTGAAATTCCACTTCAGGCTCCGCTCCCACCTCTCGCCAGGCAGATTCCACCGCCTGCACGGCAGCGAACGAGTCCGCTTGCTTGTAGAAGCTCTCAAAGAAGACCGAAATCACGGAATTGACTCGAGTCGCCACAGCCGTCGAGAACCAGCGTTCCGCAACAGCCCGATCCTGAGATGGATTTTGGCCTGCCATTTTCCGCCAATCAATCAAGGGCGAGCGCGCGAACCAATCGAGGCCGCGCGCTCACTCTACTACCACTTAGCCATTCTTGGTGTCACGATCTTGCCGCCGAGCCTCTCGATCAACGGCGCACAAAACTCGTCGCAGAAGTCGTTACTCGCGATCAGCAACTGCGGCGTTACCCGCAGGTTGACGGCTTCCGTCAGCAGTTTTCCTTCAGCGTGGTTATGGCCCACGATCAGCGGTGCATCCGTCTTTTTGGGCAGCCGGGGGTAGATGCGAATCGCTTCATCTTCCTCATCCGTGAGTGCTATCTGGGCATCAGTGATCTCACTTCTAGCACCAACCGCGAACAGGTCGAGACCATCGCCCTCCGGCACGTGAAGCCCGCCCACCGTCTTCCAGCGCGCTCCCGCACCAAGTTTCTTGGTCGCAGCATCCACACGAGCTTGCAAGTGCGTCGGGTCGGCGGTCGATGACCCGTTGCAGTTGTGGACGAGGACGAGCGCGTCCCCGGCCTCCACATAGTACGTGTGGAGGGTACCGATGGTGAGGTCGTACGTCGTGGTGTTCGCCTGGTAGAGGCGGACACCGGTGACCTCGGCAGTGCCGGTCGGGGTCTGGAGGACGTCGCCGGCGCGGAGGTCCTTGGCCTCCACGAACGCCGACTGGGTCCGGTCGTAGAAGGGGTGATGGAACGTGGTGGTCAGGTGCGCGGACTCGGCGGTCCCAGCGGCCGTTGCCTCGCTGACCGCGGCGACAGGTGCCGAGGCCGATTGCTGACCGTGCCCGCCGGAGAGGGCGGCCAGGATCGCGGCCGAGGCCGCGAGGCCGAACGCCGCCTTGCGGGCGGCCTTCTTGGCCAGGGACTTCGCGCCGACCTTGGCCTTGCCGGCGCCTGCCTTCTTGATCGCCACGTCGACGAAGTCGTGGTCGGTGTGGGTGACGATGACCGCCGTGACCTGGTGGGCTTCCGTGCCCGCAACTCCAGGCACGGAGTTGGCGATCACGTCGCCGACCTTGATGTGGTCAATGGCCTTGGTGGTGCCGTCAGCCATCAGGACCCGGGTCGCGCCGGTGAAGCTGTGGGGTATCGGGCAGCTGCCTCCGGACTCGGATCGCGACCCCGCGCCCTCCGATTCCGCCCGCGCTGTCGCGGCTTCCGTCGCATCCGTCGCGGCCGTCTCTTCCGCCTCCGTCGCGCCCTTGCCGAACAGGCCGCCGACGACCTTCATCGCCTTCGGGGCGGCCTTGGCCAGCAGCGAGCCGCCGATCTTGCCGAGGACGCCGCCCAGGGCGCCCGCGGCCGCGCCGGTGAGGGCGGAGGTCGCGAAGGCGCCGGCGCTGCACGCGTCGCCGCCCTGCTGGGCGCAGGCGAAGCCCTGCTCCACCAGGGAGCCGGCGGCGCCCGCGGCCGCGGCGCAGCCGATGGAGCCAACGCCCGCCGTCAGTGCCTCGCACCCGGCGAAGACCGCGGTGGAGACGACGAAGGAGGTGATCGCGGCAGCGTGGTTCTTGGCGAACTTCGTCGCCGTCTTCGCCGCCTTGACCGTGGCGTGGTATGCGGTGCGTGTGGCGTGCGCGACCGCCTTGGCGGCCTTCTTCACCGTCTTCTTCGCCGCGTGGACCACGCGGTGCGCCACGTGTGAGGCCTTGTGGTACGCCGTATGCACCGCATGGACCGCCGCGTGGTAGACCCGTTTGACCTTCCGCGCGGTGTAGTGGTAGACGCGCCGGGTGACCCGGACCGTGGCGTGGTAGACGTCGCGGACCTGGTGGACCACCTTGTGGGCCGCGTGCTTGACCGCGTGGACGACCTTCTTCGCCACGTGCTTTGCCGCGTGGTAGACCTTGTGCGCCACGTGCTTGACGGTGTGCTTGACCACGTGCGCGGCCTTCTTCGCCCCGCAGACCGCGTCGTACCAGGAACAGTTGCCGGACTCGTCGGTTCCCGCCAGCGGGTTGTCGTCGACATAGGCGAAGGGGTTCGCCGCAACCGAGTTCGGCACCGCGTCCAGGGAGACGCTGTCCTTGTTGAGGAAGACGCCCGTGTCCGGGTCGTACCAGCGGGACGCCGTGCCGACGTCGCCCGTGCCCGGTTCGGTCCAGCCCGACTGGAAGCCGAGGTGGCCCACGATCGTGCTCGGGGAGATCACCTTGCCCAGCGGGTCGTAGGAGACCGACCCGGCGAGCGCGGTCGCGCCCGAGGTGAAGGTGCCGACCACGTCGTTGTGCACGTCGGTCAGGGCCAGTGCCCCGGCGCCCGCGGCCGGCTTGACGCCGACCAGGCCGCCGCCCGGGTCGTAACTGTATGTGTCGTCGCCGTCGGACGCGATCGTGTTGCCGACGCCGGAGTAGGCGAAGGTGCGGACGTCCTGGATCGAGGTGTCCGTGTCGGTGATGTTCCGGCCCATCGCGTCCAGCAGGTAGGCCTGCGAACCGGCCGTGATCTGGCCGCCGAAGGCGTCCGTCCGGTAGGACACCGTGCCGCCTGCGGTCGAGGACTCGGAGGTCATCGTGCCGCGCGCGGAGTAGTTGTAGCTGTGCGTGCCGTCCGAGGTCAGTTCGTCACGCGCGTCGTAGGTGAAGACGTCGGCGCCCGACCGGATGCGGTTGCCCGAGGCGTCGTAGCCGTACTGGGTGATGGTGCTCCCGCTGGTCCACGAGGACAGGCGGTCCGACCAGTCGTAGGTGTAGGAGTTCGCCGACGCGCCCGACACACCGGCCGTCGTCTTCGAGGTCAGGTTGCCGTTCTTGTCGTAGCCGTAGCCGAAGCTCGCGACCGTCGAGGCGCCCTGAACCATCACGTCGTTGGTCAGCTGGTGTGCGCTGTTGTAGCTGAAGGTCCGGGTCTGACCGGTGGCCCCGTACTTGACCGTCTTCAGCGCGTTCAGCTGGTCGTAGGTGTACGTCAGGTGGTTGCCGGTCGCCGCGTCGTCCAGCGAGGAGAGCCGGCCTGCGGAGTCGTAGCCGTACGAGGTCGTGCCCGCCGCGTCGGTCCGGGAGAGCATCGCGGCGTCGTTGTTGTAGCTGAAGCTGGACGCGTCCGCCGAACCCGTCGCCGTCAGCACGTCACCGCGGTCGTCGTAGGTGAACGCGTCGTGCGTGGCGTTCTGGTGGTCGTCCTGGCCGGCGATGCCTGCGGCGTCGGTGTCCGCGGAGAGCACCCGGCCGTCCGCGTCGTAGTCGAAGCTCCGCTTGGCGGTCGCCGCGTCCGCGCCCTGGCCGGACATCGTCTTGAGCTGCCCGGCGTCGTCGTAGGTCATCGACGTGGTGACGCCGCCCGGCAGGTTCGCCGTCGTCATCTGCCCGTCGGCGTCGTAGGCGAAGGTCGTCGTCGAGTCCGCCGCCGAGGTGTAGCGGTCGGTGGTCGGTTCGATCACCGACTGCTGCTGGCCCCACGGGGTGTACGTGTAGCGCCAGGAGTTGCCGCGGCCGTCGGTGAAGCGGGTGCGGTTGCCCGCGGCGTCGTAGCCGAAGGTCGTGGTGATCGACGTCGAGGTGTCGACCGGCTCGATCTGCTGCGTGACGGTGCCCGCGGCGTCGTAGGTGAAGCGGGTGGTGTGGTTGTTGGCGTCGGTCGCCGAGACCACGTTGCCCACGCCGTCGTAGGTCTGCGACGTCTGGGCCAGCAGGACGTTGTTGGCGTCGTACTGCTTGGAGAAGGTCGGGTCGCCCGAGGCGTTGAAGTCGGTCTCGGTCCAGGTGTTGTCCGGCAGGATCGTCTTCTGCTGGTTGCCCTGGAAGTCGTAGGTGAACCGGGTGGTGTTGCCCGCTCCGTCGGTGACCGATGCGACGTCGCCCGCCCGGTTGTAGCCGTACGAGGTGGTCACGCCGCCCGGTGTCGTGGTCGACGCGGTGTGGGCGCCGTACGGGTTGCCGGTGGTGACGGCGTAGGAGTTGGTCGTGGTCAGCGCCTTGGTCGACGGGAAGCGCTCCAGCGTGGTGGAGGTCACCTGCCGTCCCATGAAGTCGTACGTCGACTCGGTGCTCGCGCCGGTGCCGTCGGTGACCGAGCGCTGCTCGCCGTTGGGCCAGTAGATGGCGTGCGTCCTGGTGCCGTCGGGCTCCGTGATCTGAGCGACGTCGCCCAGCTGGTCGTACAGGTACGAGGTCTTCTTCAAACCGGGGGTGACGACAGAGGTCTGGTTGCCCTCGCTGTCGTACGTCCACACCGTGGTGCCCGCGTTGGGCGTGGAGGCGCCCGCCGGGGTGTACGGCGGCAGGGTCTCGGAGACCTTGTTGCCGTCGGCGTCGTACGCCGTGGTCGTGGTCAGGCCGTTGGGGTCCTGCTCCTCGACGCCCTCACCGAAGGTGTTGAAGCCGCTGGTGGTGACCGGGTGCACGGTGACCGGTTCGGTGCCGGCCGTCTCCGCCTGGACGGCGGGCATGGTGGTGACCGCGAGGTTGCCCGCCTCGTCGTAGGCGTAGGTGGTCGTGTGGTGCTCCGCGTCGGTCATGGACGTCGGCAGGCCGCGCTTGTCGTACGCGTAGGTGGTGGTCTGCTCGTCGGAGGAGCCGACCGTGCCGCCGGTGCGCCCCTTGCCGTACAGGGAGTTGATCTCGGTGGCGGACAGGGCGCGCTGGTAGGTCTGCACGTCGCCGACCGAGCCGGCCACGATGTCGTTGATCGTGCCGCCGGCGGTCTTCGTACCGCCGATCGACAGCGGGCCGTTCCCCGTCCACGGCGTGGGGTTGGTGTCCGAGCCCGCGAGGGCGCCGTTCACGTACAGCCGCATCGCCCCGGTGGTGGCGTCGAACACGCCGACCAGGTGCGTCCAGGTGTTGAGCGTCGGGGCCGCGGTCGCGGCGGCGTCGTGAAAGGCGGCCGGCGAGGCGGCGTCCTCACTGGCGACGTGGAAGCGGTAGACGTTCGAGGTCTTGTCGTACTGCAGGTAGAAGGAGGCCCGGTTGGTGCCGCCCTGGCCGACGAAGGTCCGGAAGGTGGAGGTGTCCGTGAGGTTGACCCAGGCGGACACGGTGTACGAGGCGGTCGTGTCCAGGACCGGGCCGTTGGTGGCGATGATCCCGCCGGTGCCGGAGAACTTGGCGGCGTCGTCGGACCAGGTCACGCCCGTTCCCGCGGTCGCCGTGTTCCCGGTGCCGGAGGCGTCGGTGATCCGGGTGCCGGTGGTCTGGTTCAGCTTCCACCAGCCGGCCGGGTGCCCCGAGGCGTCCCCGTAGAGCGTCTCGCTGAGGACATTGCCCATGCCGTCATAGGTCGTGGTGGTGGTGCGGTCCCAGCCCGAGGAGTCGTGGTCGTTCTCCGAGGCGATCTCGTCGTCCGGGGTGTACGAGACCGTGGTGACCCGGTCGACACCGGTCGGGTCGACCGTGGTGGAGGTGGTCCGGGACGCCGCGTCCACCGCGTAGTTGCTGACCGTCTCGCCGTTGTCGGTGGTGGACGACAGCAGGTTCCCGGCCGCGTCGTAGGAGTCCGACTCCAGGACGTAGGTGCTCGTGCCGTCGTCGCTCGTGCGCTTCACCGAGGCGGTCAGACCGTCGTCCGTGTAGGTGTAGGAGGTCGTGTTGCCCATGGCGTCGGTCACCGACGCGAGCCGGTCGGACGGGTCGTAGGCGCGCGAGGACTCGGTGAGCAGGGTGGGCGTCTGCGGGTTCACCGGGTCACCGGTGTACATCACGCCCTGCGTCAGCAGGTTGCCGTTGTCGTCGTACGTGTAGTCGGTCTCGATCCCCGCCGACGTCACCTCCTTGGTCTTGTTGCCGGAGGTGTCGTACGAGTAGGTCGTGGTGTTGCCGTTCGGCGCGCCCTCGGCGGCGTTGGCGTCCGACTGGGTCAGGACGCGGTTGAACGCGTCGTAGGTCTGCGTCTCGGTCCTGGCGTGGTCGCCGCCGCTTCCGTCGGCGACGGTCTGCGAGGTGACGTTGCCGTCGTCGTCGTAGACGGTGGTGGAGACCGCGGAGTGCGTGGCCCCGGTGACCCGGTCGGTGAGCTGCGGGTCGTGCTCCTCCACGACCTGCCCGTCACCGTCGTACTTGTAGGTGGTGGTCAGACCCGCGGGGTAGGTGTCGGAGACGACCTTCTGGCTGAGTACCTGGCCGACTCCGTCGTAGGTGTACGAGGTCACCAGGCCGGCGGCATCGGTGGTGGAGGCGACGTCGCCGTTCTTGGAGTAGGAGACCGAGTTGATCGCGCCGCCGGGGCTGACCGTCCTGACCGGCAGGCCCTTGGGCACCACACCCCCGTCGGCGGACGGGTAGGTGGCGGTGCCGTCGCTGAAGACGGTCTGGGTGGTGCGGCCGTCGGGGAATCCGGGCACGGCGGGGCCGGTGATGGTGGTCTGGTTGCCGGCCGTGTCGTACCCGTAGGACGTGAGGTACCTGGTGTCGGTGGCGGAGGAGGAGCGGCCGTCCCGCTCGGTGAGCAGCTGGTCGTTGCGCGGGTCGGCGGTGGTCAGCTGCGCCGTGGTGTCGTCCGGGTAGTAGGAGTAGTACTCGGTCGAGCAGTGGTTGGCCGCCTGGTCCTGGCAGGTGGTGGAGGAGACCACATTGCCGCGCACGTCGTGACCGGTGACCGTTTGCACACCGTTGGCGTCGGTGACGGTGTGCTCGAACCCGCTGGTGTCGTAACCGAAACTGGTCTTGTGTCCGAGCCCGTCGGTCTCGGTGAGGGCGCGGTTGCCATTGGTGACGTCGTAGGTGTAGGTGAGCGTCGACTTCGTCGGGGACGTCACCTTGACCGTCTCCACCGGCAGCAGGCCGGTCGAGTTCTTCGCGGCCTCCATGTGGGCGTTGACGTCCTGCGCGGTGAGCGCGGAGTGGTAGAAGGCGACGTCGGCGATGGAGCCGGTGAAGTGGCTGACCTCCGCGGGCGCGTTGATCCAGCTCTTGGCGAAGCCGGCGCCGATGTAGAGGTGGCTGTTGGACTGGTCGTTGGGGGCGCCGGTGTACGTGGCCTGCTGGGTGCCGTCCAGGTACAGCGTCTGGGTACTGCCGGACACGGTGAGCGCGACGTGGTGCCAGGCGTTGTTGGTGACCGTTCCGGTCGAACCGAAGGCGGCGCCTCCCGAGCCGCTGCCGGCGTAGAAGTGGCCGTGCAGCTTGTTGTCGGTGCCGATGTACAGCAGCGGCGTCCAGCTGCCTGACGCGACGGTGGCGCCGGCTACGGGCACGGACTGGTCGCCGATCAGGACGCCCTGGTTCTGGGTCTTGAACCACAGTTCGATGCTGCGGTTGCTGGTGGCGTGCAGTGTGCCGGCGGGCACCTCGACATAGGAGGTGGTGCCGTTGAACGTGGCGGCCTTCTGGTCGGTGAAGGGGCCGGCGGCACCGAGGGTGACCGCGTTGTAGGTGCCGTTGCCGCCGCGGACCTCGTCGAAGGCGGTGGCGGCGCCCGCGGCCTCGCCCAGCCGGAAGTAGCCGGAGGGCGCCGCACCGAGGACCGCACCGCGGTAGGTCTGGCTCGAACCGGTGACGGTCGGGGCGCCGAGCTTCCACACACCGCCGTTCTCGTCGGTGAGCTGGGTGAGGGTGGTGGTGCCGGGGTCGTACGTCATGGCCGCGTACGCCTTGCCCGACGGGCGGGTGATGGAGCTGAGCAGGCTCGCGGAGCGCGTGCCGGCCTTGTAGAGGGCGTTCACGTCCGACAGGCCCAGCGCCTGGTCGTACACCGCGGCGTCGGCGATCGAACCGTTGAGGTATGTCGCGTAGCCGGTGTTGCTGGTCGTGCTGGCGTGCGGCTCGTCAGGCCAGCCGCCGCCCAGGAATCCCGCGCCCAGGTAGTCGTGGGACTGCAGGAAGGTGGAGAAGCCGCCGCCCACCGAGATGGAACCGCTCTTGCTGCCGACGGCCGCTCCGTCGAGGTACAGGGTCTGGGAGTTGCCCGCGCCGGAGAGCACCGCGTGGTGCCACTTGCCGTCGGCCACCGAGGCCGTCGTGACGATCGGGGCGACGCCGCCCGCGTACCAGAACTCCGCGTTGAGCTTGCCGTCGGAGCCGATGTACATCGAGGGCGTGTACTGCCCCGAGGTGGTCGCGTTGTCCATCGACGAGTCGGAGTAGGAGTACAGCACGCCCGGTGCGGTCGCGGTCTTGAACCACAGGGAGACGGAGACCGAGGTGGCGGCGGACGCCAGGTCGCTGGGCAGCTGCACCGACGAGGATGTGCCGTTGAACCCGGCCGCGGTGGCGGAACCGCCGGCCAGCGGACCCGGCTGACCGTAGGTGATGTTGCTGTAGGTGGCGTTCGTCGTGCCCCGGTTGGCCAGTACCGCGTCCTTCGCGGTGGTGCCGGACGCCTCGGACAGCGGCCACAGCGAGTGCGGGTCCAGGTCCATGGCGGCGTTCTGGAACTGCGATCCGGCGGTGTAGCCGTACGTGGTGCAGGCGGTGTAGGAGTTCGGCGCGCACACCGACATGAGCTGGTCGCCGGTGTAGCCGTACTTCCAGGTCAGGTCGGTGTTCTGGTCGGTGCCCTTGACCGGGTCGGTGAAGACGGTCGACACGTGGGCGGCGCTCGCCCCGCTGGGGGTGGACCAGTTCAGGTGCAGGGCGCGGGTGGAGACGGCCGAGGTCATCGTGGTGACATGGCCGCCGGACCAGGCGAAGGTGACCGCCCTGCCGTTGGCGTCGGTAACGGAGTTGATGCCGTAGGCGCCGGAGCCCAGGGGCTGCGTGAAGGTGTAGGTGGTGTCGTCCTTGTCCGTCAGCGTGTACCCGCCGCCGGTGACGGTCTTGAAGGTGGCGAAGCGCCCCGACGGCGGTGAGAAGGTGCCGTCGCTGTTCTTGCCGTAACCGACCTGGGAGCCGTCCGGGTAGGTGACGTTGACACTGGTCACGGCGGAGCCGGTCGTCACCTCGGTCGCGCGGGCGTCGAATATGGAGGACCAGCCGGCGCCGAAGGCACCCGTCCAGCGCGGGTCGCGGGAGTTGTAGTCGCGCTCGACGTCCAGGCTCGGGCCGACAGTCGAGATGCTGGCGTCGGTGTCCGACGTGGTGTAGTTCCCGATCGAGGCGTCGAAGCCGTGGTCACTGCTGTTCTGCGACAGCGACGAGGTGATGAGGGGCTGGGGCACCTGCACGGTGAGCGCGGACCAGGAGTCGACGTCCGAGTAGAGCGCGCCGTCGTAGGCCTGGACCGCCCACTCGTAGGTCTGGCCCCACTTGAGCTTGCCGGCCGGAACCGTCCAGTCGGCGGAGGTGACCAGGCCCGAGTCGCTGACCAGGGTCCCCGCCGTGTCGTAGACCTTGAAGTCGTACTTCAGGGCGGCGTTGGGGGCACCGTCGTCGAGGGCCGCCGCCTCCAGCTCGGGGGTCAGGGTCGAGGCGGTGGCGTTGTTGCTCGGGTACTGCGTGATCATCTCCGGCGCGGCGTTGCCGGTGTAGGTGTAACTGAGGGATGGTTCGTACCCGGAGTCGTTGGCCGAGCCGAACTGCTTCCAGTGCAGGTTGTCCGTGGTCGAGGCGTACAGGGCGACGCCGTAGTCCGCCTGGGTGCCGTTGGCCCACTTCTGGATCGCGCTCGCGCTCAGCGGCACGGTCACCCAGTCGCCGACGGTGCGGTCCGCAACGGTGTTGGCGCAGGCGTGGGGGACGTTCGGCGTCAGGTTGCCGATCGACGCCCCGTAGCTCGGGCCAGGGTAGGTGGTCACCGCGGAGGCCGACCAGGACTGGGTGATCTGGGCGACATCGAATCGTTCCGCGGTGCAGGTGGAGGCCCAGGTGTCGAACAGCGACATGGAGGCCGCGGTCACTGTGACATTGGAGCCGTCGAACGGCTTGTACCAGGTGGCCTCGAAGCCGTTCGCCGAGTGCGTGCCCGAGTCGTAGGAGCCGACCTTGATCGTCTGCTCGGTCGAGTGGTCTCCCGCGTTGTTGGACTCGGCGTAGGTGGTGTTCGACCACTGGTAGATCGTGGGGTCCACGGTCACCGGGAAGACGCGGGCCGGGGAGTGCAGCCAGGCCGGATCCAGCGTCACGGTCAGCTCGGACCTGTCGGCGGCCTTGGACAGGCGGTAGGTCACCGCGTGGGTGGTGGCCGGATCACCCGAGCGGGGGTCCACCTTGGAGTCGTAGGCGTAGGCCGGGGGGATCGTCTCGACCGTCTTCCCGGCGGAGTTCACCAGGTCGATCCCGCCGCCGTCGGCGGCGACCGGGCGCAGCCCCTTCAGCTTCAGGGGGAACACCCAGGAGTTGGCGGCCTTCGCCGAGTGCAGCACGATGGCTTCCTTCAGCCCCGTGGTCAGCGGCGCCAGTGTCACATCCGTGTCTGGCAGGATGTTCTTGTAGGTCGTCCTCGAACCGTTCACCGTGGCGGGAACCTTTGCGGCGCCGCGCAGTTCGTAGGACAGACCGTGCTTGCCGTCCACGTCGAAGGAGGCCAGCGCGGGATCCGCGGCGCTGGGTGCGAAGTCCACCGTGAGGGAGTTGGCCTTCTCGTGCCAGCGCCCGTCCGACCCGGCGCGCAGCCCCGTGTCGATGGGGCGCCAGGTGCCGAAGGAGTCCCGGTAGTTGATCCGCCCCTGGGAGACGGAGCGGGTGAACGAGCCGTCCGCGTTGTCGTACACGGTGGAGGTCTCGTTGGACTTCGCGGCGTCCCGCCGGCTCGTCTTGGCCGAGAAGCCCGTCACCGTACGGCTCAGGCCGGACTTCACCGTCTTCGCATGGGGGTGGTAGGCGGCGAGTTCGCCGCGACCCTTGCCCGGTGCGTGCCCGGCGCCGCGGTGCGCGGCGGTGGCCGATGCCGGAACGCGGTGCTTGTGCCCCGCCGCGGTACCGGACCGCTGCTGGGGCAGCCTGCCCCAGTGCGGGTCCTTGAACCAGGACAGCACCGAGGCGAAGTTCGGCATCGAGACGGCACCCAACTCCACGCCGTCGGCCACTGCCTGTTGGGTCGTCAGCACGAGCGCAAGAGCCGTCAGGACGAGCAGCGCCACGGGGCGGCGAGCCCGGTAGGTGCGACGTGATGAGCGGAAGCGGCGAACAGGCCGGATGCGCACGGCTCGACTCCATGAGTCAGGGGACACAAACGGGTTGACCCTGCCCGCTGTGAACATCCTGTGGACAGAGCCGCAGAACGATCTTGAATCGACCTTGACTTCCCGTTACCGAACCTGACCGATTGCTTACCGGTACACACTTATTTCCTTGTCCAATTCTTTGCCCGTCTTGGACAGATTTTGACGTCGCAATCAGGCTTCGCGGGACCGGCCCAGCAGCGCCGACTCACCTGTGAAGGACGGGAGAAGAAGAAAAAGGGCCGGTGTCCTCACCGGGGAGGACACCGGCCCTGACGGGCGTTCACGGCGGCGGGCCGCCCGCGACCGGCCGCCGGGTCAGGCCCGCAGCCGCCGTCGCGCCGCGCGCACCACGCGGCGCACCGTGGCGTTGCCCTTCAGTCGCTGGGCGGTGCTGAGCGGGTCCCCGCCGGGCAGGCGCAGGGAGGTGAGCCGGCGGCGCCGGAAGTAGTACTCGGTGTCCGGGCCGATGTTCGCCCGCAGCCACGCGGCCGCCTCCGCGCGCATCCCGGGGTGCATCTTGGGCTGCATGCAGAAGCCCACCGTCCGCACCAGCGCGGGCAGTTCCGCGGCGTCGCCGCCCTTCGCGCCGGGGACGGCGACGTCGGGCACGAGGTGGTCGACGATGGTGAGCGGCATGCGGTTGCTGTTCTGGTACGGCGTCAGCCGGTCCAGCACCAGGCGGGTGCCGGTACGGGCGATCGCCACGCCGAAGTAGGCGCGCGCGGTCAGCATCGCCGTGGAGAAGCAGCCGACGACCAGGCTCGGCCGGCAGCTCTCGTAGAGCGTCTCGGCGAGCAGCGGACCGTCCAGGACGCGCAGCCGCACGCCCTCGGCCGCGGCCACCTCGTCCAGCGCCCGCGAGTAGCTGGCAGGGGCGGTGGGGTGCGGCTTGAAGACGATCGAGCGGTGCCCGGCGGCGATGGCGCCGCGCAACATGGTGACGTGCAGTTCCTCTTCCTCCTGCGCGGAGAGGATGCGCAGGGCGGCGAGGTACTGGCCCAGGAGCACCGCGGTGGGCGGCTCGTCGGCGAGCGCGGTGAGCCGGGGGTCGTCCGCGGCCTCGACGGCGATCTCCTTGAGCACGGCGGTGAAGGCGTCGTCCGGGACGAGTTCGGGCTCGGCGCCGGTCTCGGTGAGCAGCAGCGGGCGCAGTCCGGGGACCAGGTCGAGGTGCAGGACGCGCTGGACGCGGCTGCCGAGCGGCCCGGCCAGCTTCTCGCGGGTGGGGCCGTAGCTCATCAGGCCGTCCGCGTACACGTGGATGACGCTCTCGGCGAAGATCGTGACCAGCGCCTGCGCCGGGTTGACCTGGATCGACTCCACCGCGAGCTCGACCGGGGCGTCGCCCAGGCCCCAGGCGTGCCGGAACAGCCGCTGCCAGATGGGACTCTCGTCCTCCTCGGGCGCCCACTCGCTCGGGTGGTGCGGGTGGATCACCGCGTTCCAGGAGATGACCTCGTCGAAGCGGGAGGCGATGCGCTCGTAGCCGTACATCTCGGAGAGCTGGACGGCCGACTCGGGCACCGAGGCGTTGTTGCTGACCAGCAGGATGCGGCGGGTGCCGGCGTGCGGGCCGAAGAGGCCGGCGTCCAGCGCGGCGGCCAGCGTCGCGGCGCCGTAGAGGGTGGAGGCCTCGAAGATCTGGACCCGGTCGTGGTTCCGGTCGTGGTTCATGCGCTCGCCGTCCATCGTCAGGCCGCCTTCCGCGCGTCGGCGCGCAGCCGGCGCAGCAGGTCGGCGCGCTGCTCGTCCATCTCCGTGAGGGTGCGGTCCAGCACCTCCTGGGGCATACGGCCCAGGACGGCGGCGGAGCGGCGCTTCAGCTCGCGGCTGGTCTCGGAGTCGTAGCGGCGGGCGTTGGACATGTGGAACGCGATGAGCGCGCAGTACGTGCGGACGATCTTCGGCAGGAAGCGCTCGGCCTCCCGGTCGCCCAGCACGTCGTCCATGATCGCGTCGTGCGCGGGTATGAAGTCCAGCTGGCGGCCGTCGCTGATCTGCGTGAGCGAATTGCTCACCCCGCGCCGGTAGAAGACGCCGATCGGGCGGATGACGGCGAAGGACTCGGCCGTCAGGTGCAGCCGCCAGACCCACTCGCGGTCCTCGGCGGTGCGCAGGCTGGTGCTGTAGCGCATCGCGCCGTCCGCGAAGAGCCGGCGGTGGTAGATCCCGGCCCATACGAAGGGGTAGTCGACCATGGTCTCCACGTGCGGCGGCGCGATCGCGTCGCGCGGGTGCAGCACGGTGTCCCAGACCTTCGCCGGGGGGCGGTGGACGACGCGCTCGCGGCCGGTGGCCTTGATGTGGCCGGTGCGCACGAAGTCGCAGCCGAGGCCCTCGATGCCGGCGACCAGCTTGTCCAGGTAGCCGCGGTCGTACCAGTCGTCGCCGTCGAGGAAGGTCAGGTAGTCCCCGGTGGCGGCGTCGATGCCGGTGTTGCGGGCCTGGGCGATGCCCTTGTTCTGCTCGTGCCGGATCACCGTCATGCGCGGCAGCCGCCGCTTCCAGTGGTCGAGGATCTCCGGCGTCCCGTCCGTCGATTGATCGTCGACGAGAAGGAACTCGGTGTCCGCTCCCGCGTTGTTGGCAAGGCCGCACAACATGTCGTGCGCGAATGCCTGAATATTGCGGAACGGTACGATTACCGACAGTTTGGGCACCTGGGAATCCAGACGATCTCGAGGCCATGCACGGAAATCCGGCCCTCCGGTTTCCCGCCGGAAGGCAAGCTTATCGGACTAGATCCACTCGAGGCATCGGGGTCCCTGCGGAGAGGTTAACGGACGGCATACGGGTGCCAAACTCACACCATCCGGACCTGCCCGCCCCCCGGCACCCGTCCCGACCTGCGGCCGGACCCCCGGCCGGACCGGCGGCCGGGTCCCGTTCGATGCATGCCCGGGAAGCCCCGTTCGCGTCCATGTAGAGCCGTGTTCACTTGGACGTCACATCCGGTCCCTATCGTGATCAGCTCCGCTCGCGTGCCGCTCGTGTGTTCACCATGCGTCCGCGCAGGCGGCTGCCAGTAGATCCGCGCGGGAAAGCCATCCAGTTCTCCCCCAGCGGCCGTGTCATTGTTGGGAGCAGCATGGTCAAGATCCGGGCTGGATGGCTCGAGAAAAGATTGGACGGTGCCGCGGGGGCGGACGGTCCGATCGCATCCGTTTCCGTCGCGGAATGCGTCCGGTCCTGTGCCGTGCACGGGGGCAAGCTCGTCAAGAACCTGGACTACAAGAAGATCCAGCTCGGCGAGACCATCCGGGAACTGCTGTCCGTCTACGCCGCGGCGATGACCGACGCGGGGAACGCGGCGGCGATCGCGGGCTCCAAGAGCACGTGGCCCAAGTCGAACCCGGAGCTCTTCGACGCGCTGCTGGAGGTCGGTCACAAGGCCATCGACGTCCGCGGCGGTGACGAACTGCGGCTCGCGCTGCGCATCACGGACTGCGTGCTCGGCATCCGCAAGCAGTCCCGGGCGGGCTGGCGGCTGCGCGCGCGCACGATGGAGGCGATCGGCGACGACGCCGCCACCGTCGAGGCGTACGAGCGCTACCTGGCGCTGACCGCCAAGGACGACCTCGGTGTCGCCGGCCGGATCAGCAAGCTCAAGGACAGCGGCGAGCGGCTGGGCGACACGATCCGCCTGCTGCAGAAGGAGACCCCGGGCGCCCAGGGTCTGCGCGGCGCCGACACCGAGCTGTGGTCCGAGGGCCTGGCCCTCAAGGACGCCGGCGACTGGGAGCGCGCGGAGTCCCGCCTGGTGGCCGCGCTCGTCGCGATGGACGAGCAGGACCGCCCCGGCCCGCAGGTGCGCGCCGCGGTCGCCGACCTCGTCAACTTCCGGCTGGAGCAGGAGAAGGGCCGCGCGGGCGAGTCCCGCGAGCTGTTCAAGCTCTACGCCGACGACCGCCGCCTGCGGGACCTCGACCCGATCGCGGACCCCGCGATGACCGGCACCCAGGTCGTCGGCCTCAGCGACTTCCGCAACCTGATCGCCGGCAAGACCATCTGCCTGATCGCGAACTCGCAGCGGGTCGGCGACAGCACCATGGGCAAGGAGATCGACTCCTACGATCTCGTCGTCCGCTTCAACTCCTTCAAGATCGACGCGCCGGCCACCGGTACCAAGACCGACATCCACGCGACGATCCACATGCACGACTTCAACTGGGACAAGAAGGTCGAGACGCGGCTGATCTTCAGCGGCAGCCACCACCAGTGGCGCAACTCGGTCCGCCGCCGTCTCGTCCCCGGCGCCCAGCGCTACGTCGGCGACCGCACGCTGCGCTGGCCGCTGCGCGACATCGGCCAGGTCGGCGAGGACCAGTGGAAGGCCATCCCCACCAGCGGTTTCAACATGCTGTGGCTGCTGGACTTCCTGGACGTCAACCCGAAGATCGACCTCATCGGGTTCGACTTCTACGACAGCGGTGCCTACCGGCTGCAGGAAGCGATGAAGCTGCCGATCGCCAAGGTGCACGGCTATTCAGAGGAGAAGGAGTGGGTCATGGCCCGCGCCCAGGAAGTGACCGAAATGAGGATATCGCTCCGATGACCGCCGCCCCTCTCCCGGTTTCGGCAGTGCGGAGCGAGACGCTGACCGGCAAGCGCCGCATCGCCTTCGCCAGCTATGTCGACGAGAACTACCTGCCGGGCTTCCTGACCCTGCTGCGCAGCCTCGCCCTGACCAACCAGACGATCTGCGAGGACTTCATCGTCCTCTACGACGACCTGCAGCCGGCCTCGATCACCGCGATCCGCAAGCTGCACCCGCGCATCGTCATGCGCCGTGTGGTCCCCGAGCGGTACGACGACTTCGTCAAGGGCGACCCCGAGAACTACCTGGTCCGCAAGGCCTACTTCATTCTCGATGTCTTCCGCATCCGCGACTACGACACGATCATCACCCTCGACACCGACATGGTGGTCCTGGGCGACCTGAGCGAACTGCTCCGGATGCGCCACGGCGTCGGCGCGGTCCCGCAGTTCCTGCTGGACCAGTCGAAGCTCAACAGCGGTCTGCTGGTCATCCAGAAGGAATACCTGTCGGACGAGTTCTGCGCGCAGATCGACGAGGTCGGCCGCGCCGGCACGTACGAGCTCGACAAGCACGACCAGGGCATCCTCAACGCGCTGCTGGTCGGCAAGTTCATCCAGCTCGACGCCAAGTACAACTTCGTCAAGCGCCGCCTGTCCGGCAACCGCGCCGTGGACGACGACGTCGCGATCCTGCACTTCACGGGCCGGCACAAGCCGTGGAACGGCGGCGAGGCCGGTTACACCACGGCGCAGGAGGCATGGGAGGCCTACGAGCTCAACCACGCCGACTTCGTCCGCGAGTTCCTCGCCCTGCGCGGCGAGAAGCACCCGGACCTGCTGATCCACTTCGGCCGTGGCGTGGTCGTCAACGAGGGCGGCGACTACGAGCCGCTGCGCCAGGTCGCCGAGGCGTACCTCGCCAAGAGCCGGTACGAGGAGACGGTGGAACTCCTCAGCCGCAGCCGCATCCCGGCGCAGGAGTCCCGCCTGCACGAGCTGCTCGGCACGGCCCTGATGGCCACCTCGCGCTACGCCGAGGCCGAGGCCCACCTGCTGCTCGCCGGTGCCCACGCCCCCGCCTCCGCCCGTGTCTTCGGCCGGCTGGCGAACATGTCGTGGATCCTCGGCGACGAGGACAGCTCCCTGCAGTACGCCCTCACCGGCCTCAACGCCGACGTCGTCGACCGCGCCTGCCGGATCGCCTACGAGCGCTCCCGGCCGGAGTCGCGCAAGCCGATCGAGTCGGGCAACGCGGCCGAGCAGATCGCCCACGTCGCGTTCTACATGGACCGGCAGGGCAACGCGGGCGACAAGATCCTCCCCGAGACGGTCCGCCTGTCCTTCGGCCCCGACACCGGCGACCGCACCTGGCACTCCATCCACGCCCACAAGCTGTTCGACGAGGCGGCCCTGGAGCGGGTCAACGCGCGGCGCGGCCTGGTCATCGGCGGCGGCGGCCTGTTCATCCCGGACACCTCCCCGAACGGCAACAGCGCCTGGCAGTGGAACGTGCCGGACCACCTGCTGGAGAAGATCGACGTCCCGCTGGCGGTCTTCGCGGTCGGCTACAACGCGTTCGACGGGCAGTCGTACACCCGACGTCGCTTCGAGGAGAGCCTGCGCCTGCTGGTCTCCAAGTCGTCCTTCTTCGGCCTGCGCAACCACGGTTCGGTGGAGAAGGTCCGCGCGATGCTCCCCTCGGAGCTGCAGGACCGCGTGATCTTCCAGCCGTGCCCGACCACGGTCTCCCGTCAGCTGGTCCCCGGCTGGCAGGACCCGATCAGGCGCGACGACACGGTGCTCATCAACTGCGCCTACGACCGCGCGGGGCTGCGCTTCGGCCACGACTACGACCACTTCCTGCGGGAGATGGCCACGGCCGTCCGCGCCATCGGCAAGCACGCCGAGGTCCGCTACGCCGCCCACGCCCTGGACGACGAGCGCTTCGTCTTCGACCTCCGCCGCGAGTACGGCATCTCGCTGCCGGTCGAGCCGATGTACGACTTCGACACCGACCAGCTCCGCACCGCCTTCGCGCGCACCAAGCTCGTGATCGGCATGCGCGGCCACGCGGGCATGATCCCGTTCGGCTGCGGCACGCCCATCATCAGCCTGATCTCGCACCCGAAGATGGCGTACTTCCTGGCCGACATCGAGCGCCCCGAGTGGGGCGTCTCGGTCCACGACCGGGAGCTGGGCTCCGTCCTGTCCGAGCGCGCGATCGGCATGCTGAACAACCTCCAGGCGACCGTCGCCGACGTCCACGGCCGCCAAGAGGCGCTGTGGAAGGTCACTCAGGAGAACGTGGCGAAGCTGCACACCCTGATGGGCTGAGCCTTTCCCCCTCCCCGGGGGTCCGCGGTTCGCAGAGGGGGCGTCGTGTCGATGACATGACGCCCCCTCTGTTCCCTGTCCCACCGCACTCCAGTTCCACGTACTCCAGTTCCACCGCCCGCCGGCAGCGAAGCCGGACCGGCCACAGAAGCCAGAAACAAGGAGCCAACTGCGATGGAGCAGCCATCCGGTAGACCCGTGACCGCCGCGACGCCCGGTCCGTCCCGCGATCCGTGGTGGGACAACGCGCGGTTCGTCTCGGCCACGCTGATCGTCACGCTCCACACGATGGGGAGCATCATGGCGCAGCACCACGTGCTGCACTCCCTGCACCTGTCCACCTGGGCTCTGCGGGTGCCCGCCTTCGTGATCCTGGCCGGTGTCTTCAGCAGCGCCGGGCCGCTCGGCTCCCGTCAGCTGCGCGCGGTGCTGCAGAGCATCGTCGTCCCCGCGCTCCTGTTCAGCGTCCTGTTCTCGCTGGAGGCGTACTGGCTCGGGGCCGAGTTCACGCTGCACATCGCGCAGCTCCCCTGGACCCTGTGGTTCCTGATGGCGCTGTTCTTCTGGCGGCTGATGCTGCCCCTGGTCGTCCAGTTGCGCTATCCGCTGGTGATCACCACGTGCGCGGCCCTCGCGGTCGGCTACATCGACGATTTCGGGATGATGTTCGCCGCCAGCCGGACCATCGTCTACCTGCCGCTGTTCTACCTGGGCTGGAAGATCGGCCAGGGCTCCCTGCGGAGCTGGTTCACCAGCCGGTGGAGCCTGCCGGTCGCCGTCGGGGGACTTCTCGTGGCCGGAGTCGTCGGCTGGCTGTGGCACCGCGACATCAGCGGTGCCTGGCTGTCCATGAGCGAGGCCTACCGGCCCGAGGACCCCATGGCCATGCGGTGGGCGTGGCTGATCCGGCTGGCGATCCTCGCCTCGGCCGCGTTCCTGGTGCTGTGCTTCCTGCGGGTGGTGCCGCGGGGGCGGCTGCCCCTGATCTCCACGCTCGGCGCCGGCGGCTTCACCATCTACCTGCTGCACCCGCTGTTCATCATGCCGGCCCGGGAGTACGGCCTGATCAAGCGCGTGGACGAGCCGCTGGAGCAGCTGGGCCTGGTGCTGTGCGCCGTGGCCCTGTCGATGGTGCTCGGGTCCAAGCCCGTCCGCACCCTGTTCAAGCCGCTGATCCAGCCGCCCGTCACCCGGCTGTTCTCGCCGACGCCGGTCACCCAGCGGCCCGTGACCGTACCGACCGCCGTACCCGCGAACCCCGTGCCGCAGGAAGTCGTCCGCGCGAGCTGACCCGAGCTGACCCGAGCTGCCGCGAGAAATGACGGAGCCCCCGCCCGGCCGGGCGGGGGCTCCGTCGTCGTTCGCGGGCCGTTCGTGCCGCGCTCTCAGCCGAGGACGCGGCCCAGGCGGGCGCGGTCCCAGGCGAGGCTGGCGGCGAAGGAGAGCACGACCGTGACGACGGTGAGCGCCGCGAGGGCCGCGGGTGCCCGCAGGGGGCCGGCGCCGGCGGAGACCAGGTGCGGGGACAGCGCCTTGAGGAAGACCACGTGGACGAGGTAGGCGCCGAAGGCGGCGCCGCCCAGCCGGGTGAGGTGGGGCCGCAGCCGGGCGGGGACGGTCAGGCGGTTGAACGCCATCAGCAGCGTGCCGGCGAGCAGGGCGACGAAGAGGCTCGCGTAGGCCGCCGGGAAGTGGACGTAGTGCTCGTGCGCGACGGTGGCTGCCCAGGCGCAGCCGGCCGCCCCGAGCCAGAGCAGCCGGCGCCGCCGGCCGGTGGAGGCCGTCGCCGGGAGCGAGAGCAGCAGGGCGCCGGCGATCGCGTAGGCGACCTGGTAGGCGCCGAAGTTCCAGGCGGACCGCGGCAGGTCGAGGCCGAAAACGGTACGGGCGTCGCCCAGCAGGGCCGGGACGAGGGTCAGCGCGAGCAGCACCGCGGCCGGTCCCCACGGCCGTTTGCCGGCCCGGATCAGCACGACGACCGACAGCAGCAGGATCACCGGCACGTAGGAGTACAGGTACCACAAGTGGAAGGCGGGCTGGACGGAGCCGAAGAGCGCCTCGAAGGCGACCTTCCGCGTCGGGTCGGCGTTCACCCCCCGCACCCGCTCCCAGAGCAGGTACAGGACCGTCCATACCGCGAACGGCACCACGATGCGCGTCAGCCGCGTCCGGATCTGCCTGCTGTCCCGGGGCGGCGCCCCGGACAGCACGACCCAGCCCGCCATGGCGAAGAACAGCGGCACGGCGCAGCGGCTGAGGCCGTCGGCGACCAGCGCGGTCCAGTAGACGGCACGGCCCTCACCGGGGGTCCGGTGGACCGCGTTCATCAACTCGGCGGCGGAGTGGCAGACGATGACACCGACCGAGGCGAGGACGCGGAGCAGATCGATGTCGTAGCGGTGCTCACGGGGCCGGGTCCCGGCCTGCGCGCTCGGGCGCGTGGAATCGGCGGAACCAGCGACGGGACCAGCGGCGGGCCCGGCCGGCTCAGTGGGACCGGCGGGAGTGACGGGAGTGGTCGACAGTGCGGACATCGGCTCAGGCCCCGTCCTGCTCGCGCAGCTCGGCAACCGTTCTTTCGAGTTCGAGGATCGGGTGCTTCTTCAGCGCCGCGTTGCCGTAGCGCAGGGCGTCCTTGACCCGTCCGGCCTCGACCAGCCCCCGTACATGCGCGAGATGGCCCCCGGGAGTGCGGTCGGCCATCGGCGAGACGCTGGGGAGCGGCATCGTGGGCGCCTCGGCGGGGCCGCCGGTGCCGGCGATGCCGAGCGCGGCGTCCATGCGCTCGGCGAAGCGGGTGATGTCGAACAGCTCCTGGATCTGCGCGTACCCCTGCTCGTCGACCGGGTCGCCGAGCACCTCGCCGAGCGCGGCCAGGGCCGCCTCCGGGGTGTACTCGGAGAACCCGCGGTAGCCGCGGACCCCGCACAGCATCTCGTGGGTGCCGATGCCGTGGTGGCTGACCACCCGGAGCCGCTGCTGCACGGCCTCGACCGCGGCCAGCGGCATCGGGTCGTCCTCGCTGGACAGGAAGAGCACGTCGGCGTCGGCCAGTTCCTCGCGGATCCGCTTGCGCGGCAGCGCGCCGCGCCATTCGACCTGGTCGGACAGGAGCGTACGGTCCGACAACGCGCCCATGCGGTGGCCGAGCCAGCTGAAGCGCCACGGCAGCCCGAGCACGGCCGCCCGCTCGGCGACCCGGGAGAAGAGGTCGGCGCCCTTGCGGTCCTGCACCGTGCCGACCATCACGATGCGCGGCTCGGCGGAGACCTCGGGACGCGCCCGGCGCACGCCGGCGTCGCGCGGGACCGTGTTGTAGACCACCAGCGGGTCCACGGCGCCCTGCTTGCGGTAGTAGTCCGCCTGCGCCTGGGAGACGCACAGCAGCCGCAGCCGCGGCAGCAGGTCGAGCAGCCCTTCGTGGCGGTCGCTGCGGGCGGCGGCCTCCTTCTCGAAGATGTACTGCGTGACGTGGACGTAGACCGACACCTCGATGCCGCTGTCGAGCAGCGCGCGGGCCACCCGGTTGCCGAGCCAGTGCCGCCAGAAGAAGCCGAAGCCGTTGATCATGATGCGTTCGGCGCCCTTGAGGGCGTCCAGCACCGCCCCGGCGTTGGCGAACGCGCCGATGTCGAGGTAGCGGACGTCGACCGTTCCGCGGGAGATCAGGTCCTGGGTGTAGGTCAGGACGGGCAGCGCCACCCCGGTGACATAGCCGAAGTCGGTGCCGAGGACGGCGAGCGAGCGCGGCCGCCACATCCGTGCCCGGATGTCCTCCAGCGCCCGGTCGGCAGGGCTCACCACGCGGGCCGCGGGGGCCACGGGGGCGGCCGCGAGGGCCGCCGGCACCTGCGGGGTCACGAGTGCGGCGTCCAGGACGGCGCGCAGGACGCGCTCGGCGCAGTCGTCGCCGAAGGAGAGGAAGTGCTCGACCGGCTCACCGGTCGGGTTGCCCGCGAAGACGCCGTCCACCTTGAGCCGCATGGCGAGCTGCAGCAGATCGTCGACGGAGGCGGTGTTGCGTATGAGCGAGTGCTTGACCATCGGGAGGAGCTCGTTGAGGTCCTCGGGCATGTGCTGCGCGAGGGGCACACCGGCGCGCAGCACGGCCGGCCAGACGGCGCTGCGGGCGGCGACCACAAAGTCGTACGTGGACAGCTCGTCGCTCTCCGGCAGTTCCTTGGCCTCCTCGACCTCGCCGAAGGACCGCAGCGCCTCGGCGGCATCCGTCAGCTCGTCCAGGACGAGCACCCGCAGCGGCGTGCCGGGCTCGCTCGCGCGGCGGCCCACCTTCAGGCGCGCGACCCGCAGCAGCTCCGGGTCGTCGCTGAGACCCGGGGCGCCGGTGACGACCGCCGGGAGGTCCTGGGACCAGCTCCGGTGGGTCAGGGCGCGGTACGTGGACGGACCCCACACGCACACGGCCGACGGTGCGCTGTTGCCCCAGCGCAGCGCGTGCGCGCGACGGGCCGCGAACGCGTCCCGGTAGCGGAAGTCCAGCGGCCGGTCCTGCACCAGCACCACCGGGAAGCGGTCGCCCACGGCCCGTACGACCTGGGAGCCGCACGGCGTCTGGTCGTCCAGCAGGACGATCCGGTCGACGCCGTTGTCCTCGGCGAAGCGCCGCAGCCGTGCGCCGGTCTCGTACGCCAGGTCCGCGGGGCCGACCGGCTCGCCCGCCCGGAACAGCCGGTGCGCCGGCGGCTCACCGCCGTCCGCCCATCCCGCCCGTCCGGCGGCCTCGGACAGCACGACGGTCACGATGTGTTCCCCGGCCGGGTCGGCGCCGCGCAGTGCGGCGGCGATTCCGGTGGCCACGGGGCTTTCGGTGAAGACGGCAATGTGCATGGAGTCAGTTGTCCTCGGCAGCCTGCGGTGCGTATCAGGGCAGGCTATGGGACCGCCCGGGTGGCGCGGACCCCGTGGAGGATGAACATCTCCCACGGGAGCGTGTCCCCTCGGTGAACGTCGCATGTACACCGCCGGTCGGAGGGCCGCCTTCCTCTCTCCTGCGCGTCTCCTGCGCGCAATCGCGTGAGCCGCCTCAGCTGTCGAGCACCGCCGTCAGCAACTCCGCGGTCCACGACAGCAGTTCGCGCCCGACGACCGGCTTGCCCCCGATGCGCGCCGTGCTGGGGCGCGGGACGAGGATCTGCTTGGTGCCGGCCTTGACGACCGTGCGCGGGTAGAGCCGGTTCAGCCGCAGTTCCTGGGACTCGCGCAGTTCGACCGGCGAGAACCGGACGTTGGCGCCCTGCAGCGTGATGTCGGCGACGCCGACCTTGCGGGCCAGCAGCCGCAGTCCGGCGACCAGCAGCAGGTTCTCCACCGGCTCGGGAAGCTTGCCGTACCGGTCGGTGAGCTCCTCGCGGACGGCCTTGATGTCCTCCTCGGAGTTGACGGAGGCGATCGCGCGGTAGGCCTGCAGGCGCAGCCGCTCGCCGGGCGCGTAGTCGTGCGGGACGTGCGCGTCGACCGGCAGCTCGATCTTGACCTCCAGCGGGGCCTCCTCGGCCTCGCCGCCGCCCTCCTCCAGGGCCGCCCGGTAGTCGGCGACGGCCTCGCCGACCATGCGGATGTACAGGTCGAAGCCGACACCGGCGATGTGGCCGGACTGCTCGCCGCCGAGCAGATTGCCCGCGCCGCGGATCTCCAGGTCCTTCATGGCGACGTACATGCCGGCGCCCATCTCCGTGTGCTGGGCGATGGTCGCCAGCCGCTCGTGCGCGGTCTCGGTGAGCGGCTTCTCCGGCGGGTACAGGAAGTACGCGTAGCCGCGCTCGCGGCTGCGGCCGACCCGGCCGCGCAGCTGGTGCAGCTGGGAGAGGCCGAAGGTGTCGCCGCGCTCCACGATGAGGGTGTTGGCGTTGGAGATGTCGATGCCGGACTCGACGATCGTGGTGGAGACCAGCACGTCGAACTTCTTCTCCCAGAAGTCGACGACGACCTGCTCCAGCTGCGACTCGCCCATCTGCCCGTGCGCGGTGGCGACCCGCGCCTCGGGGACCAGGTCGCGCAGCCGCGCCGCGGCCTTGTCGATGCTCTCCACCCGGTTGTGGATGTAGAAGGCCTGGCCCTCGCGCAGCAGCTCGCGCCGGATCGCGGCGGCGATCTGCCGGTCCTCGTACGGCCCGACGAAGGTGAGCACCGGGTGCCGCTCCTCCGGCGGGGTGGTGATCGTCGACATCTCGCGGATGCCGGTGACGGCCATCTCCAGGGTGCGCGGGATGGGGGTGGCGGACATGGTCAGCACGTCGACGTTGGCCCGCAGCTTCTTCAGCTGCTCCTTGTGCTCGACGCCGAAGCGCTGCTCCTCGTCGACGATGACCAGGCCCAGGTCCTTGAACTTGGTCTCGGACGAGAAGAGGCGGTGGGTGCCGATGACGACGTCCACCGAGCCCTCGCGCAGCCCCTCCAGGACCGCCTTGGCCTCGCTGTCGCTCTGGAACCGCGACAGCGCCTTCACCACGACCGGGAACTGCGAGTAGCGCTCGGAGAAGGTCCCGAAGTGCTGCTGCACCAGCAGCGTGGTGGGCACCAGCACGGCGACCTGCTTGCCGTCCTGCACGGCCTTGAAGGCCGCCCGCACCGCGATCTCGGTCTTGCCGTAGCCGACGTCGCCGCAGATCAGCCGGTCCATCGGGACCGACTTCTCCATGTCCTCCTTGACCTCGGCGATCGTCGTGAGCTGGTCGGGGGTCTCCGCGTAGGGGAACGCGTCCTCCAGCTCCCGCTGCCAGGGGGTGTCCGGCGCGAAGGTGTGGCCGGGGGCGGCCATACGCGCCGAGTACAGCCGGATCAGGTCGGCGGCGATCTCCTTGACCGCCTTCTTGGCGCGCGCCTTGGTCTTCGTCCAGTCCGCGCCGCCCAGGCGGTGCAGGGAGGGCGCCTCACCGCCGACGTACTTGGTGATCTGCTCCAGCTGGTCGGTCGGGACGAACAGCCGGTCGCCGGGCTGGCCCTTCTTGGCGGGCGCGTACTCCACCACCAGGTACTCGCGGGTGGCGCCCTGGACGGTGCGCTGCACCATCTCCACGTAGCGGCCGACGCCGTGCTGCTCGTGCACGATGAAGTCGCCCGCCTGGAGCGTCAGCGGGTCGATGGTCTTGCGGCGCCGGGACGGCATGCGGCCCATGTCCTTGGTGGACGAGCGCTGGCCCGACAGGTCGGTCTCGGTGAGGACGGCGATCTTCAGTGCCGGATCGACGAAGCCGCTCTCGATGGAGCCGCAGGTGACATGGACGACGGCGGGCTCCACCGGCCCGGCCAGTTCGGTGTCGAGCCGGGCGGCGATGCCCTCGTTGCCGAGCACCTCGACGATGCGGGCGGCCGGGCCGTGGCCCTCGGTCATGTAGACCGTGCGCCAGCCGTCGGCGAGCCAGCCCTTGGTGTCGGCCAGCGCGCGGGCGGTGTCGCCGCGGTAGACCTCGGGGGCGTGCATGCCGAGCTTCAGGGTGTCGGCCTCGCCGTCCATGGCGTCCTCGTCGGCCCCGAACGGGCTGACCGACCACCACGGGGTGCCGAGCTCCCGGGCCCGGTCCCGGACGTCGGCGATGCCCCACAGCGAGGCCGCGCCCAGGTCGATCGGCGCCTCCCCGCCGCCCGCGGACGCGGCCCACGAGGCCTCCAGGAACTCCCGGCTGGTCGCCACCAGGTCCGCGGCGCGGGCGCGCACCCGCTCCGGGTCGCAGACCACCGCCATCGCCCCGGCCGGGAGTACGTCCAGCAGCAGTTCCATATCGTCCACCAGCACGGGCGCGAGGGACTCCATGCCCTCCACGGCGATGCCCTGGGCGATCTTGTCCAGCAGCTCGCGCAGCTGCGGGTGCTCCTCCGCGAGCGCGGCCGCCCTGGCCCGCACCTCGTCGGTCAGCAGCAGCTCCCGGCACGGCGGCGCCCACAGCCCGTGCTCGGCGACCTCCAGCGAACGCTGGTCGGCCACCTTGAAATAGCGGATCTCCTCGACGTCGTCGCCCCAGAACTCGACGCGGAGCGGATGCTCCTCGGTCGGCGGGAAGACGTCCAGGATGCCGCCGCGCACCGCGAACTCGCCGCGCTTCTCCACCAGCTCCACGCGGGCGTACGCGGCGGCCGCGAGGCCGTCCACGATGGCGTTCAGATCGGCGGTCTGCCCGGTGCGCAGCGCCACCGGCACGAGGTCGCCCAGACCCTTGACCTGCGGCTGCAGCACCGAGCGGATCGGGGCGACCACGACCCGCACGGGGCCGGCCGTCGGGTCGTCCGTGCTGGGGTGCGCCAAGCGGCGCAGCACGGCCAGGCGGCGGCCGACGGTGTCCGAACGCGGGGACAGCCGCTCGTGCGGCAGCGTCTCCCACGCGGGGTACTCCACGACGGAGTCGGCGGGCAGCAGCGACCGCACGGCCGCCGTCAGGTCCTCGGCCTCGCGGCCGGTGGCCGTCACCGCCAGCACGGTGCGGCCCGTGCGGGCCGCGAGCGCGGCCAGCGCCAGCGGGCGGGCCGCCGGCGGGCCCACGAGGTCGACGTGCGGGCGGTTGCCGTCGGCGGCGGCACGTAGCGCCTCCGCGAGCGCGGGGTCGCTTACGACGACGTCCAGCAGACCGTTCAGGCTCATGAGGCTTTCCGTCCCAAGGCAGGCAGGCAACGCGAAGGGCCCGACACGTGGAACGAGCCGGGGTGCTCCCAGCGTACGACGCTCCGCTGACACCGGGTGCCGCACGCTGCGCTTGCGGTCCGGTCGGGCTTTTTCCCCGCCCTCCCGCCCGTGTGCCCGGCGCGGTCTGGCACCCCGGCGCGCGTGGTTTGTGGGCCGGGTGCGGGGCCTCCGGGGCTGCACGTCCTGGACTGGGATATTTACGTGCGTTTCCAGCACCTGCTCATCCCGTCCCGCCCCGTATGCCGCACACAAATATCCCGCACCGTCCAGAACATCCACCCCTCCGACCCCGCCCCCTCGGTTTCGTCATGCGCCTGATCCCCAGTGGGGGATGTGGAGGCGGTCCGGGGCGACCGCGGTTGCCTGAATACAGCCCCATGGTGTGGGCGGTAACGGCTGGGCGGCCGATGTGCCGCCGCACCAACCCTCGGCCTGTGCCACGGCCGCCATCCACCCCCCACTGGGGATCAGGCGCCCTGAACTCCGGAGGGGGCGGGGGAGTTGGGGGCACCCCCGGCCGAAGGCTGGGGGAGGGTGGGCGTTCTGGACTGTGGAGCATATTTGGGTGCACAACCCGGAGTGACCAACGGACAGTGCCCGAGGCACCGAAATGTGCTGTCCAGAATGGCCGGCCCCGGAGGCGCCGACCCCGGCACCCACTGAAACGGGCGCCGGGGTCACTGACTTCACAGGGCTGGGGGCACCCCCGGCCGAAGGTTGGGGGAGGGAGGGCGGGCGGGGAAACCCCGCCCCCCGCGCACTAATCCGTGGCGATCGCGTTGAGGACGTTCATGCGGGCCGCCCGGAACGCCGGGACCAGGGCCGCGATGAGGCCGACGAAGGCGGAGCCGATGAAGACCGTGATGATCGTCGGCCAGGGGATCTCGAGGATGCCGAGGCCCTGGAGGGCGAGCAGCTTCTGCGCCGTGGCGCCCCAGCCCATGCCGAGGCCGAGGCCGAGGATCGCGCCGAAGAGGGCGATCACGATGGACTCCAGGCGGATCATGCGGCGCAGCTGCCGGCGGGACATCCCGATCGCCCGCATGAGGCCGATCTCCCGGGTGCGTTCGACGACCGAGAGGGCGAGCGTGTTCACGACGCCCAGGATCGCGACGATGATCGCGAGCGCGAGCAGGCCGTAGATCAGGTTGAGCAGCTGGCCGATCTGGTCCTTGAGCAGTTGCTTGTAGTCGGCCTGGTTGCGGACCTGGACCTGCGGGAAGTCGTGCAGGGCCTTCTTGAGTCCGGCGTACGCGGCGTCCTGCCGGCCGTCCTTGGCGGCGGCGAACATGATGTCGTTGATCGGCATCCGGTCGGCGGGGATGTAGTGGGCCGCGGTGGCGATGTCGGTGTACATCGCGCCGCCGTCGAAGGCGGTGTCCTTGGTCGTGATCGCGGCGACCTTCAGCTTCGCGGTGCCGCCCGCGGTGAAGCGGACGGTGAGGGTGTCGCCGAGCTTGACGTGGTGCTTGTCGGCGAAGTCCTCGCCGACGGACATCGCGTCGGTCCCGTACGCGGCGGTGAGCTCGCCGGCGACCGTCTTGACCTGGAGGTCCTGGGCGTAGGTGGGGTCGGCGGCGGAGATGCTGGTGTCGGAGACCGCTCCGTCGGGGCTGGTGACCTTCACGTCGAGGGACTTGTAGTCGGTGACGTGGGCGAGGTCGGGCGCGGCCTTGACGGCCTTCTCGATCTGCGGGGTGATGGGCTGGCCGCTGTCGGAGGCGATGATGAAGTCCGCGCCGACCGACTTGTCGAGCTGGTCGCTGGCCGAGGCCACCATGGAGGAGCCGACCACGGACAGGCCCGCGACGAGGGCGAGGCCGATCATGAGGGCGGCGGCGGTGGCGCCGGTGCGCCGCGGGTTGCGGAGCGCGTTGCGTTCGGCGAGGCGGCCGACGGGTCCGAAGATCCGCAGGACACCCGCGCTGATGACCCGGACGACGAAGCCGGCGAGCAGGGGCCCGACGACGACGAAGCCGACCAGCGTCAGCAGGACGCCGAGGCCGAGGAAGGACGAGCCTTCGGCGGCCTTGGTGGCCCGCGCGGCGGCCAGGAGGGCGCCGGCACCGGCCAGGGTGAGGACGACGCCGAGCACGGCGCGCACCTTGCCGGCCCGCCCGTCGGCCGGGATGCCGGCGTCGCGCAGGGCGGCCATCGGGGAGACCTTGCCGGCCCGGCGGGCGGGCAGGTAGGCGGCGAGGACGGTCACGACGACACCCAGGATCAGACCGGCGACGGGCGTGGTGGCCTTGACGGTCAGCGAGGAGGTGTCGAGGTTCATGCCCATGCTGCCCATGAGCTTCATCAGCAGCACGGCGAGCCCGACGCCGCCCCCGATGCCGAGGACGGAGCCGACGACGCCGAGGAGCAGCGCCTCGATGAGCACCGAGCGGTTGACCTGGCGGCGGCTGGCGCCGATGGCCCGCATGAGGCCGATCTCGCGGGTGCGCTGGGCGACCAGCATGGAGAAGGTGTTGACGATCAGGAAGACGCCGACGAGGACGGCGATCCCGGCGAAGCCGAGCATCGCGTACTTGATGACGTCGAGGAAGCCCGCGATGTCCTTCTTGTTCTCGGCGGTCCACTCGGCCTGGGTCTGGATCTTGTAGGCGCCGGAGGTGCCGAGTTCGGCGGCGACGTTCTTCTTCAGCTGGTCGTCGCTGACGCCGGGTGCGGCGGTCAGGCCGACGCTGCTGAAGACGTCCTTGGCGCCGAGGATCCTGGTCTGGGTGGTGGCGGTGTCGAAGTAGAAGACGGCCGCGCCGGGGTTGGTGACCTTGAACGTCACGATGCCGGTGACCGCGGCGCGGAACTCGCCCGGGATGGCGATGACGCGGACCTCGTCGCCGATCTTCAGGTGGTGCTTGTCGGCGGTGTCGGAGTCGACCATGACCTCGGTGGGGCCGCGCGGGGCGTGGCCGGAGGTGAGGTCGACCGAACGCTCCTCGGTGGAGTCCCAGTTGGTGGCGATGGTGGGGGCGCCGGAGGTGGGGCTGAGGCTGTCGTTCTTGCTGTCGGTGACGGTCAGGGTCTGGCTGCCGGCCTCGCCCGTCGCGTCCTTGACGCCGTCGACGCCCTTCAGTTGCTGGACCACGGAGGCCGGAACGGTGGCGGCCTTCGTCGTCATCTGCATGTCGTCGTTGCCGGGCGCGCCCTTGGGCGTGACCGTGACGTCCGACGCGGTGGCCGCGAAGAGCTTGTCGAAGGTCGAGGTCATCGTGTCGGTGAAGACGAGCGTGCCGCAGACGAAGCCCACCGACAGCAGGACGGCGATGGCGGAGAGCGCCATGCGGCCCTTGTGCGCGACGAAGTTGCGCAGGGAGGTCTTGAGGACGGTCACGACGTCCTCCCGCGGGCGTCGAAGTCCTTCATGCGCTCCAGCACGGAGTCGGCGGTCGGGTCCCGCATCTCGTCGACGATCCGGCCGTCGGCGAGGTAGAGGACGCGGTCGGCATAGGAGGCGGCGACCGGGTCGTGGGTCACCATGACGATGGTCTGGCCGAGTTCGTCCACCGAGCGGCGCAGGAAGCCGAGGATCTCGGCGCCGGCCCGGGAGTCGAGGTTGCCGGTGGGCTCGTCGCCGAAGATGATCTCGGGCCGGGCGGCCAGTGCGCGGGCCACGGCGACGCGCTGCTGCTGGCCGCCGGAGAGCTGGCCGGGCCGGTGCTTGAGGCGGTCGGCCAGGCCCACGGTCTCCACGACGCGCTGCAGCCACTTCGGGTCGGCCTTGCGGCCGGCGATGTCCATGGGCAGCGTGATGTTCTCGACGGCGTTCAGGGTCGGCAGCAGGTTGAAGGCCTGGAAGATGAAGCCGATCTTGTCGCGGCGCAGTTGGGTGAGCTTCTTGTCCTTGAGCCGGGTGATCTCGATGTCGCCGACGAGGATCTGCCCCTCGGTGACGGTGTCGAGGCCGGCGAGGCAGTGCATCAGGGTCGACTTGCCGGAGCCGGACGGCCCCATGATCGCGGTGAAGCGACCGCGCTCGATGTCGACGTCGACCGCGTCCAGGGCCACGACCCGGGTCTCGCCGGAGCCGTACGCCTTGGTCACACCACGGGCACTGGCGGCAACGGCCGTACGCTCTCCGCTGCCCCCGGACCTGGGAATCGTTACTGCCGTTGTCACTGGTCACTCCTGCTACGTCGTGGGTGGTCTTCGCTGGTGCGGGCGTGCGCCATCGCCTCTACAGACTGGCTGCCGGCCGGGGGCCCGGACGATGGTGCGGGTCTCCGTATCGACCCGGGGGCTACCCCCACCAGAAGGCTAGGGAGCCCGGGAGGGGTGCTTCGTCCTCCGCCGGTACGAACCGGGGGTAGGAGAAAACTCGGTGCGTCCCCTAGGGGGACCGCGACTTCCGGGTGACCCGGCTCGGGGTCGATGCTGCACCCTCCCGCCGCGGGAGGCTCAAGCGCGGGCGTCCGGCCTGCGGGATCCCCCTGTGCGGCGCCGGCCCGGGTCATGAAAAAGTGTGTCGTACACAGATCCAGGGGGGTTCTCCCGTGCAGGGCACCGAACAGACCACGACAGCGGCGGCCGAGGCCGCCCCGCCGGTCCGCCGCGGCCCGGTGGTGGCCGCCTTGATGCTGGCGATGGCGCTGGCGGCGATGGACTCCACGATCATCTCCACGGCCGTCCCGCAGATCGTCGGCGACCTCGGCGGATTCTCCGTCTTCTCCTGGCTGTTCTCCGGGTATCTGCTGGCGGTCACGGTGACCCTGCCGGTGTACGGCAAGCTCGCCGACACCTTCGGCCGCAAGCCGGTGCTGCTCGTGGGGATCGCGATCTTCCTGCTGGGGTCCCTGCTGTGCGCGGGCGCGTGGAACATGGCCGGCCTGATCGCCTTCCGCATCGTGCAGGGGCTCGGCGGCGGCGCCATCCAGGGCACGGTGCAGACCATCGCGGCCGATCTGTACGGGCTCAAGAAGCGCGGCCGCATCCAGGCGGCGATCTCCACGGTGTGGGCGGTCTCCGCCGTCGTCGGCCCGCTGTGCGGCGGGGTGCTGTCGGGCTACGCAAGCTGGCGCTGGATCTTCCTGATCAACCTGCCCATCGGGGCGATCGCGCTCCTGCTCATCTCCCGCCACCTGCGCGAGTCGGTGACCCGCCGCACCCGGCACCGCGTCGACTGGCCCGGCGCGCTCGGCCTGTTCCTCTCCGGCGGGCTGCTCATCAGCGGGCTCCTCCAAGGCGGCCCGCTCCGGCCGTGGCTGCTCGGCGGCAGCGTCGTCCTCGGCGTCACGACGTATCTGGTCGAACGCCGGGCGGCCGAGCCGATCATCCCCGGCTGGGTGTGGCGGCGGCGCCCGATCGTCGCGGTGAACCTCGCGCTCGGCATGCTCGGCGTGCTGATGGTGGCGCCGACGGTCTTCCTGCCGACGTACGCGCAGACCGTGCTCGGGCTCGGGCCGATACAGGCGGGCTTCGTGCTGTCGGTGATGACGCTCAGCTGGCCGCTGTCGGCGGCCCTGAGCAGCCGCGTCTACCTGCGCATCGGGTTCCGCAACACCGCCGCGCTCGGCATGGCCGCGGCCGTGGTCGTCCTCGTCGCGCTGGTGATGCTCCCGTACGCCGGACCGGCCTGGCAGCCCATGCTCGTCATGCTGCTGCTGGGGGCCGCCCTCGGCCTCTTCCAGCTGCCGCTCATCGTCGGCGTGCAGTCCACGGTGCCCTGGCGCGAGCGCGCCACCGCGACCTCGTCCATCCTCTTCTGCCGCCAGGTGGGGCAGAGCGTGGGCGCGGCGCTCTTCGGCGCCGTCGCCAACTCCACCCTCGCCTCGCGCCTGCACGGCTCCGGCACCGACCTCGACGCGGTCACCGGCGCCGCGCACGTGGCCGAGCCGGTCCGCCGCGCCGTCGCCGCCGCGGTCGACCACGTCTACGCGGGTTCGGCGCTGGCCGCCGTCCTGGCGCTGCTCGCCGTCCTCCTGGTGGCCCCGCGCCGCTTCCCCGTCCTGGAGGAGGACCCGCAGCCGCGGTGAGCCCGCGGATGCCTTCCGGCGCTACGGCTCCCGGTGCCCGTCGTCCTCGGTGTCCTTCGTGGTCCCGGTGTCGGTCTTGGTGTCCTCGGCCGTGGCCGGGGGCGGCACTTCGGCGGTCCCGGGGCCGGCTTCCGTGGCATCGGCGGCTTCCGTGCCGGGGGCCTCGCCGCCGGTGAGCGCGGCCAGGCTGCTGCGGACGTGGGCGAGGTGCTCGCGGATCTCGTCGCGGCGGACCTCGTGCTGGCGCAGTTCCCGCTCGGCGGCCAGGCGGATGCGCTCCTCGCGGACGCGGGCCTGGGCGAGCAGTTCGGCGGCGGCCGCCTCGGCGTCCTGGTCCCGGCGGCGCGCGGCCTCCTCGGTGGCGGCCAGGGCGCGGCGGGCCTCCTCGACCATGTTCTCCGCGTAGTGGGTGAGTTCGGCCAGGCGCGCGTCGAGGCCGGCCTCGCGCTCGGCGAGTTCGTGCTCCGCCGCGTCGCGGCGCTCGCGCCGCTCCTTCTCCTGTGCGGCGAAGCTGCGTTCGGTGTCCTGCCGCAGCGCGTCGAGCCGCCGTGTGGCGTCGTCGCGCAGGTGGGCGGCTTCCCGGCGGGCCACGCCGAGGAGTTCCGAGGCGGTGGCCCTGGCCTCGTCGACGGTGCCCGAGGCCTGGACGTCGGCGCTGGTGCGGCGGGCGTGCGCGGCGGCACGGGACTCGTCCAGCAGCGTGCGCCGGGCGGCCTCGGCGGCGTCGTGCGCGGTCCGGGCCTCCTCCTCCGCGCGCTCGCGCACGGCGGCGGCCTCCTCCTCCACCAGGCGCAGCAGCTCCTGTGCGCCGCCGCCGAGCGACTCGAAGGTGGGCGGGGCGAGGCCGGCGACGACGTCGCGCAGGGCGGTGCACTCGGCGTCCATCTCGTTGGCCAGGACCGTGAGCCGCGCGGCACGCTCCCATGCGGCGTCGCGGTCCTCGGACAGCTCCTCCAGGAAGCGGTCCACCTGATCGGTGCGGTAGCCGCGGCCTCGGACCGTCACGAAGCCGTGGGGGTATGCCGTGCTCATACCCCCATACTCATGGGTTTGCCCTATTTGCACATCATGCGACACTCCGGCCGCGTACGACCGGAGTGTCGCGGCGACTAGAGCATCCCGTCCCACATCTGTTCGATCAGCACGGACCACCAGTGCTCGGGCGACGCCACCGCCGCCGGGTCGAGCGCGGCGATCTGCGCCTGGAAGTCCACCGTCCAGCGGCCCGCCTGGTCCGGCGTCAGCCCCAGCCGCCAGCGCCACATCTTGCCCAGCAGCGCCAGGCAGCGGACGAACTCCGGAAGGCTGGAGTTGACGAACTGCGGCACCGCCGTCCCGCCGCCCGGCCCCGCCTCCAGCGGGACCGCGACGATGTGCGCCGTGCCGTACTGCACGCACAACTGGCGGCCGAAGTCGTTGCCCATGACCAGATACGAACCGGCGTCCGGCGCCGGCTGCACACCGCGCTCGGCGGCCAGCTCGGCCAGCGTCGGCACCGGCCGCCCCGGCTGGGCCTGCGCCCAGAAGAACGGCCCGAAGTCCACCGGCAGCCCGGACCACGTCAGGGTCTGGGCCACGATGTCCGGCACGCCCTGGCGGGCCACGGCGCGCTGGTCGAAGCGGAAGACGCCCTGCGGCCCGAAGGACTGGGCGAGCTCGTGCCCGATCGCGTCCAGCGGGATCGCGGGGACCCGCTGGAGCTGGTGCGGCTCCGGCATCGGCACGCGGTGCGGGCGGGCGGGCGCCGGGGCGCTCGCCACCTGGTGCAGCTCGCCGAGGTGCGTCAGCAGGTGTTCCACGCCCGCGCGGCGGCCGGCCCGGTCCTTGCCGTACGGGGCGGTGCTGCTGATCCGGACCTGGGGCCAGGTCTCCCGGATCATGCGGGCGCAGTAGCCGCCGGGCAGGTCGCACGACTCCAGTTCGGTGTGCAGCTCCAGCACCGCCTGCGGCGGCACGCCGAGCGCGCGCAGCTCGTGCAGGATCTGCCACTCCGGATGCGGGGTGCCCGGCGCGGAGCGGCGGATGAGCTGCTGCTCGGAGCCGTCCTGCGCGCGGTAACGGAGCACGGCCATGTAGCCCGGGCCGATCGTGGGCACACCGGCGGGCGGCTGCGGCTGCGGCGGCGCCGGGGGCTGCGGGTAGCCGTACCCGGCCTGGGGCTGCGGCTGGGCCACCGGCGCGGGTGCGGGGGGCGGGGCCGGGGGGCCGTCGGGGCGCGACAGCATCGTCGCGGCGTGATGCACGTCCGGAGCCGGAGGCCCCGGACGTACCGGCGGCGCGGGCGGCGGCTGGTTCGGGGGCAGCGCCTGCACCAACTGCGTCGGCACATAGCCCGCGCCCGGGGTGCCGGGCACGCCGGGACCGGGCGGCGGGGGCGGCGGAGGCGGCGGTCCGGCCTTGGAGGTCTCGGCGCCGGCCAGGTCCGCGGCGCCCGGCCGCTGCGCCCCGGCACCCGGCACTCCGGGCAGGGGCGGCGGGGGCGGCGGGCCGTCAGGACGCGACAGCATCGTCGCGGCACGGTGCACGTCCGGGGCCGGGGGCCCCGGCGGCGCGGGCGGCGGAGGCGTGGCCGGCCCGCCCGGGTAGCCGTAGCCGCCGGGCGGCAGCGGGGTGCCGGTCTCCGGGACACCGGGCAGCCGCTCGGTGCTGGCCTCCGCGTTGTTCCTGGGCGGGGGCGTGTGCGCGTCGTCGGAGTCGGTGATCGGCGGGGCGTAGACCGTCGCGGGCGGGGGCACGGCACGGCCCGCGTCGCCGTTGTTGGTGTCCCGCCACGTCGAGGGCGGCGGCGTCGGCGACCGGTCGTACGGCAGCGGCATCACCGGCGTCGGCGTCGGGACGAACGGCGGCGGCGGCCCGTCGAAGGGCGAAGGGGCCCCGGCGGTCGCGCCACCGCCGGTGTCCGCCACCGTCACGGCGTCGGCGGGCGGGGTGGCGGCCGGCGTCCGGCGGTCCGGGATGCCGAGGCGGTCGGCCGCGTCCTGGAGCCACTGGGGCGGGCTGAGCAGGAAGGAGGTCGCCTCCAGGTCGAGCCGCTTCGGCGGCTCCGGGACGGCGTCGGCGACCGCGTCGGCGGCGCCCCCGTACCTCTCCTCCCAGTGGCGGATGATCTCGCCGACCGGCAGCGCCGGCCACAACGTGGCCTCTCCGCTGTCCTTGGCTATGACGACACGGGCCTCGCCCTCGTCGCCGGTGGGCCCCCCGTCGCGGGGCTCGGACCACACCACGAAGCCCTGGCCGAACTCGCGCACCTGGACCTCGCGGACGAGGTACGCCGGGACGCCGACGTTGATCCACCGCTCGGCGCGCTCCTGCGCCTCCGCGAACGTGACCATCTTCAGCCTCATCCCTCCACCGGGACGGCGCGGGCGAAGCCGCCGTCCACCATCAGGTTCGCGACCGTGTCCAGCTCCGGCGGATCGCCGGCGAGCGCGGCGAGGAAGGCGTCGAAGTCCTCGCCGCAGGGCAGCAGCAGCGCGGCCACCCGCTCCTCGGTGGAGCCGAAGGCCCCGTCGCTGTCCCGCACGTCGTCGTAGGCGCACAGCCACATCGAGCCGGGGTCGGCGCCGCGCACCTTGACCGCGAGCACCCCGCCCTGGACGAAGGAGATCGCCAGGTAGTCCTTGGTGAGGTGGTCGCGCAGGCACTTGTTGATGTAGACGAGGTCGTTGACCGCCGCCTCGTCGCGCACCGTGAAGAAGGGCTGGTCGACCAGGAGTCCCAGCATGGGCAGCAGGGCGACACCGCGCGGGGCGCAGCCGCCGGCCGCCTTGAGGAAGGTGCGGTAGGCGCCGGGCAGCCGGTAGCCGAGCTCCTCCTCGACGTCGCGCATCTGCTGCTCGGTGACGGCCGCCGCGCCATGACGGCCCGTGCCCACGGCGAAGTGTGCGGGCCGGGTGTCCTGAAGCGGTCGCGTGCCGCGCTTGTCGTGGTCCGCGGAGGCCGTCGTGGCGAGGCCGCCGTGATGCCGCAGCAGCGCCTTGACCTCGACGGGGATCAGTTCCAGACGGCGTGAGCCGGCCACGTGGTGCCAGGTCCAGCCGTGCGGGGTGGCGACCGGCGACAGGCTGCCCCACAGCTCGTGACCGGCGGCGTGCAGGGCGGCGTTGGCCGACACGTAGTCGGTGAGCCGCAGTTCGTCGATGCCGAAGCCGTCCGGTGGTTCGGCGATCTCGGCGGCGGCACGGGCGTAGGACGTGAAGTCCGGGAAGCCGTGGTCGTCCACACGGACGCCCTGCGGATGGCGGGCGCGGCGCACCGGGTCGGGGAAGTGCACGATCTGACCGGCGTAGGCCGCGTTCGGTGGCGCGGCCCGGTGCCCGAGCCGACCTGTCGTCATTGCGGATGCCCCCATGCTGGATCTGGTGTTGGGCACAGCCTAGGGGGTGGGGCGACAGGTGCTTCGGCTGGTTCCGGTCACTGCTTTCCGGCGGCGCCGCGGAGTTTGGCGTCCTGGGTGCGCACGACCGCGGCGGACGGTCCGCCGGTCCCGCCGGACAGTTTGACGGTGACATACGTGGCGGTGCTGCCGCCGGTGCGGACGACGGTGACCGTGGCGGCGCCGTCGGCGGGGGCGGTGGTGTCGGTCAGGACGTACGCGACCGCCTCGTCCCCCGCCGCGGGCGCCTCGGCGGGACGGACGGCGAACGCGGTGGCGCGGCCGCCGCCGTCGGTCGCCTCGAACGTCCGGCAGTTCCGCAACGCGGAGGCGAGACCGCCCATGATCCGCTCCGCGTCGCCCGGCGCGTGCGCGGACAGCAGCAGCAGGTCGAGTTCGCCGCTGCCCCCGGCCGCCTCCTTCGAGGTGAACGTCGTGGAGGCGTACGCGGTGCGCCGGTACGCGGGCCGGGCGCTGACGGGATCGGACAACGGGCGGCAGGCGGCGCGGCCGGCGGTGAGCGCCTGATCGGGACTCATCGCGCCGATCCCCCGCGAACCGGTCACCACATAACCGGGCACATCGGCGGTCGTGACGAGGGCCGCCCTCAACTGCGCCGCACTCAGCGGTACTTGCCCGCCCGAAGCGGCGGGAGCCCCCGAATCGGCGGCCTTTCCGCCCTTCACGTCCGACCCGGCGCTACTATCCGTACAACCAGTGGCCAACACTAGGACGACGAGAGCGGCGGCACATCGGACTGCGATACCCATCTCCCCACAGTGCCGTGACATCCGGCACAAAGTAAACCTCTCACCTCACAACCGACTTCCGTAACGCGCGATCAATTGGCAGGCTTGCGCAGATAAGGGGGACGTCCTTCTCGGAGGACGGATCGGAGGGCCGTAGGAACATGCTGACGAGAGGTGCCGCGGACCCGCGGCTGACCTGGGGAAGTGAGGAAGCGCCACCGCCGCCCGTGCTGCGCCACCGCCGCGACGGCATCCTGCCGGCGGTCGCCGCGGCGCTGTCGGTCAAGGACGAAGTGCTCACCTGTACCGGGAGCAAGGGCGAACAGCCGCCCGCGCTGCACCCCTTGGTCCAGGACGCGCTCGACACCCTGCCCGTCGCACAGCGTGAGCGCTTCACCGGGCGGTGCCCGGAGCCCGTACTGCTGTCCCGCTGGCTGACCGAGGCCGACACGGGGCGCAGCAAGCGCGCCGCGCGCAAGCCGCTCACCCACGCCGAGGCCCGCAAGGCGCTCAAGGGCGCGAAGTTGACGGCACGTCACATACGCGAGGACGGCGACCCCGAGCACGGCGGCTACGCACCGCCGTGCCGCTCCTGCCTGCCGCTGCTGACGCACTTCGGCGTGCTGCCCTTCGACCCGGGGGCCGAGGCAGAGTGAACGCGAGCGACGCCCTCAACGCCCGGACCACCTCGACGCGCTTCCCCGTCGGCGTCGACGCCGCGCTGCGCTCCGCGGGCTGGCAGCCGGGCCAGTGGGACATCCGCCAGGCCGAGATCTGGGCCGACACGCTGCGCGCCCACGTCTCCCCCGGCGGCCACCGGCACAGCGTCTTCCCGGCCGCCGTCGAGGCCTGGGCCGAATTCGGCGGCCTGACCGTCCCCGCGGTCTCCGCCCCCGGCCGCCCCCAGGTGGCGCCGAGCGGGGTCCTCATCGACCCCCTCCGGGGCCTGCACCTCGCCCGCACCTGGAGCGACCTGGGCTCCGCCCTCGACACGGAGGTCGCGCCCCTCGGCGCGGAGTCCACGGGGCAGGGGCACCTGGCGATTGACGCGCTCGGGCGCGTCTACTGCGTGGACCACACGGGGGACTATTACCTCGGGCCGACGATTGACGCTGCGCTGTGCACCCTGACGGCGGGTGTGCGGCCCCACCGCCTGCTGTCCGGCTAGGTTTTTTCCCCGCCCTCCCGCCCGTGTGCCCTGTGAAGTCCGGGCGGCCCGACGCGCGTGGTTCCTGGGCCGGGTGCGGGGCCTCCGGGGCTGGCCATTCTGGACAGCACATTTTGGTGCCTCCGGCACTCTCCATTGGTCACTCCGGGTTGTGCACCCAAATATGCTCCACAGTCCAGAACGCCCACCCCTGCACCCCCGCCCCCTCTGTTTCGTCATGCGCCTGATCCCCAGTGGGGGGATGGAGGCGGAACGGGGTGACCGCGGTTGCCTGGAGACAGCCCCCATCGGCCTGCCAGGCCTGCCCCAACATTCGGCCGGGGGACCCGCTGCGGGCGCGACGCGGCGGCAGGCGCGGTGTGTGTGGGCGGTGTCGGCTGGGCGGCTGATGTGCTGCTGCACCGACCGTGGGCGCGCGCCGTGGCTGCCCTCTACCCCCACTGGGGATCAGGCGCTTGCTACTACGGAGGGGGCGGGGGTGGAGGGGTGGGCGTTCTGGACTGTGGAGCATATTTGTGTGCGGCATCCGGGCAGGGATGGGATGAGCAAGTGCCCGTCACGCACGTAAATGTGCTGTCCAGAATGGCCAGCCCCGGAGGCCCCGCACTCGGCCCACCACGAAACGCGCGCCGGGGTCACTGACTTCACAGGGCACACGGGAGGGCGGGCGGGGAAAAGAACCTACCCGGACGGCGGGCCTACGCCGGGAGGAGGGCGGAGACGCGGAAGCCGCCGTCCGCCGTGGTGCCGGCGGCGAAGCCGCCTCCGAGCGCGGTGACGCGTTCGCGCATGCCGATGAGCCCGTTCCCCCCGCTGGGCAGCGCGATCGCCGGCGCCCCGCCGGAGGGCCCGTTCTGGACGAGGACGGCGATCTCCGCCTCGCGGTAGGCCAGGCGGATGCGGGCGCGGGCGCCCGGGGCGTGCTTGTGGACGTTGGTGAGGGCTTCCTGCACCACGCGGTAGACCGTGGTCTCGACAGGCGCGGCCAGGGACCGCTCCGTCCCCTCGACCGTGAACTCCACGCGCATGCCCGCCGACCGCGACTCCTCGACGAGCGCGTGCAACTCCGCGAGGCAGGGTCCGGAGTCGTCCGGGACGGCCGTGGCGGGCTCCACGACCGGCGCGGTCACGGCCGGCACCGCCGGCCCCGGCACCGTCCGGAGGACCCCGAGCATCTCGCGCAGTTCGTTGAGCGCCTGCCGTCCCATGTCGCCCAGCAGCTGTGCGCTCGCCGAGGCCTTCTCGGGGTCCTTGACGGCGATCGCCTGGAGGGCCGCCGCGTGCACGACCATGAGGCTCACCCGGTGCGCGACCACGTCGTGCATCTCGCGGGCGATGCGGGTGCGCTCCTCCATGCGGGCGCGCTCGGCCCGTTCCGAGGCCTTCTCCGCCAGCAGCGACAGCTCGCGTTCCAGGCCGTCCGCCCGCTCGCGCAGCGACTCCACCAGCCGCCGCCGGGCGCCGGCGTAGAGCCCGAGCAGCACCGGCGGCGCGGTCACGCCGATCGCCGCGAGCACGGAGGTGAGGGCGACCGCCGCGAGCGGCGCGTGGTAGGTGCCGGAGCTGAGGTCGCCGTGCATCTGGAGGAAGGTGACGATCAGCGTGCCGAGCATGGTCATCCCGGACAGCACCGCGATGATGCGCCGGGGCACGTCGGAGGCGGCCAGGGTGTAGAGGCCGACGACGCTGAGCAGGATGCCCATCTGGGCGGGCGTGATCGCGATGGACACCAGGACCACGGCCACCGGCCATCGCCTGCGCAGCACCAGTACGGAACCGACCAGCAGGCCGAAGACTCCCGCGACGACCGGGGACACCCCGGTCTTCTGCGCGAAGGCCACGCCCTCGACGAGGCACTCCAGCGCCGAGACGGCGGCCAGCACCACGTCGAGGACCATGCTGCGCCGCCGGGCCCACCACCACGGCCCGGCGGCCCCCCGGCCCCGCCCTTCAGCTCCGTCCGGTACGTACTCCCCCGTCGTACTCATACGGCCCAGCCTAGACGCGGCCCTGTCCGCCTGGCGGTCAGCCCCGGTCGCGGGCGGACGGCCCTTCTATCCTGGTGGCGTCGGACAGCGCGGTCCGCCCCACCCGTCCCTCCTCACGACCGGACGACCCGCCGAGCGGGGCGCCGACGCGTTTCTTGCCGCGATCCAAACCACTGCACTAGGAGCCGCACCTGTGAGCAGCGCCGACAACACCACCGAGAGCGCACCCCTGCGCGCGGACATCCGCCGCCTGGGAGATCTCCTCGGCGGGACGCTCGTACGGCAGGAAGGCCAGGAACTCCTCGACCTCGTGGAGAAGGTGCGGGCGCTGACCCGCAGCGACGGCGAGGCCGCCGCCGCCCTTCTCGGCGAGACCGATCTGCAGACCGCCGCCAAACTGGTGCGCGCCTTCTCCACCTACTTCCACCTTGCCAATGTCACCGAGCAGGTCCACCGAGGCCGTGAGCTGCGGGCCCGCAGGGCCACCGACGGGAGCCTGCTGGCTCGTACGGTGGACCTGCTGAAGGACGCCGATCCCGAGCACCTGCGCCAGTCCGTCCGCAACCTCAACGTGCGGCCGGTCTTCACCGCCCACCCGACCGAGGCGGCCCGCCGCAGCGTGCTGAACAAGTTGCGCCGCGTCGCCGCCCTGCTGGACAAGCCGCAGGACACCGACCGCCGCCGCACCGATGTGCGGCTGGCGGAGAACATCGACCTGTTGTGGCAGACCGACGAGTTGCGCGTGGTGCGTCCCGAGCCCGCGGACGAGGCGCGCAACGCCATCTACTACCTGGACGAGCTGCACGCCCGCGCCGTGGGCGACGTGCTGGAGGATCTGGCCGCCGAGCTGGAGCGGGTGGGTGTGCCGCTGCCTCCGGAGACCCGCCCGCTGACCTTCGGCACGTGGATCGGCGGCGACCGCGACGGCAACCCGAACGTCACGCCGCAGGTCACCTGGGACGTGCTGATCCTGCAGCACGAGCACGGCATCACCGACGCCCTGGAGCTCGTCGACGACCTGCGGGCGATGCTGTCGAACTCCATCCGCAACTCCGGTGCCAGCGCGGAGCTGCTCGCGGACCTGGAGGAGGACCTCAAGCGGCTGCCGGGGATCAGCCCGCGCTACAGGCGGCTGAACGCGGAGGAGCCGTACCGGCTCAAGGCCACCTGCATCCGGCAGAAGCTGCTCAACACCCGTGAGCGGCTGGCCACCGGCACCCCGCACCTCCCCGGCAAGGACTACCTCGGCACCTCCGAGCTGCTGGCCGACCTGCGCCTGATCCAGGACTCGCTGCGCGCCAACCGCGGCGAGCTGATCGCCGACGGCCGCCTGGACCGCACGATCCGCACCCTGTCCGCCTTCGGTCTGCAGCTGGCCACGATGGACGTCCGTGAGCACGCCGACGCCCACCACCACGCCCTCGGCCAGCTCTTCGACCGCCTCGGCGAGGAGTCCTGGCGGTACGTGGACATGCCGCGCGACTACCGGCGCAAGCTGCTCGCCAAGGAGCTGCGCTCGCGCCGCCCGCTGGCCCCCACCCCGGCGCCGCTGGACGCCGCCGGGGCGAAGACGCTGGGCGTCTTCCACACCATCGCCGAGGCCTTCGAGCGCTTCGGGCCGGAGGTCGTGGAGTCGTACATCATCTCGATGTGCCTGGGCTCGGACGACGTCTTCGCGGCGGCGCTGCTGGCGCGCGAGGCCGGGCTGATCGACCTGCACGGGGACGTCGCCAGGATCGGCATCGTGCCGCTGCTGGAGACCACCGACGAGCTGAAGGTCGCCGACAAGCTGCTCGACGAGATGCTCTCCGACCCCTCCTACCGCAAGCTCGTGTCGCTGCGCGGGGATGTGCAGGAGGTCATGCTCGGCTACAGCGACAGCTCCAAGTTCGGCGGCATCACCACCTCGCAGTGGGAGATCCACCGCGCCCAGCGGCGGCTGCGCGACGTGGCGCACCGGCACGGGGTGCGGCTGCGGCTGTTCCACGGCCGCGGCGGCACGGTCGGCCGGGGCGGCGGCCCCACCCACGACGCGATCCTCGCGCAGCCGTGGGGCACGCTGGAGGGCGAGATCAAGGTGACCGAGCAGGGCGAGGTCATCTCCGACAAGTACCTGATCCCGTCGCTGGCCCGGGAGAACCTGGAGCTGACGGTGGCGGCCACGCTGCAGGCCTCGGCCCTGCACACCGCCCCGCGCCAGTCCGGGGAGGCGCTGGCCCGCTGGGACGCCGCCATGGACGTGGTCTCCGACGCCGCGCACGCCACCTACCGGCGACTGGTGGAGGACCCGGACCTGCCGGCGTACTTCTTCGCCTCCACGCCGGTCGACCAGCTCGCCGAGCTGCACCTGGGCTCCCGGCCCTCCCGCCGCCCGGACAGCGGCGCGGGCCTGGACGGCCTGCGGGCCATCCCGTGGGTCTTCGGCTGGACGCAGTCGCGGCAGATCGTGCCCGGCTGGTTCGGTGTCGGCTCGGGGCTGAAGGCCGCGCGCGAGGCGGGCCGGGAGGCGGACATCGCCGAGGCGTACGAGCAGTGGCACTTCTTCCGCAACTTCCTGTCCAACGTCGAGATGACGCTGGCCAAGACGGACCTGCGGATCGCCCAGCACTACGTGGACACCCTGGTGCCGGACGAGCTGGGGCACGTCTTCGACACCATCCGGGCCGAGCACGAGCTGACGGTCGCCGAGGTGCTGCGGATCACCGGTGAGGCGGAACTGCTGGACGCGCAGCCCGCGCTGCGGCAGACCTTCCACATCCGGGACGCGTACCTGGACCCGATCTCCTACCTCCAGGTCGCCCTGCTGCACCGGCAGCGGGAGGCCGCCGCCCGCGGCGAGGAGCCCGACCCGCTGCTCGCCCGCGCGCTGCTGCTGACCGTCAACGGTGTGGCGGCCGGCCTGCGCAACACCGGCTGATCCGGTCCCCGCACCGCAGCAACAAGGCGGCGCTGCCCCCTCGTGGGGGCGGCGCCGCCTTCGCCGTACAGGACCGGATCGGCGCTCAGTTCTTGCGGTGGCCGATCAGCCGGGGCTTGGGCTCCAGGCCCGACAGCCCGTTCCAGGAGAGGTTCACCAGATGCGCGGCGACCTCGGCCTTCTTCGGCTTCTGGGCGTCCAGCCACCACTGGCCGGTGAGCGCGACCATGCCCACCAGCGCCTGCGCGTACATCGGGGCGAGCTTGGGGTCGAAGCCGCGCTGCTTGAACTCCATCCCCAGGATGTCCTCCACCTGGGTGGCGATGTCGCTGATCAGCGAGGCGAAGGTGCCCGTGGACTGCGCGACCGGGGAGTCCCGTACGAGGATCCGGAAGCCGTCGGTGAACTGCTCGATGTAGTCCAGGAGGGCGAAGGCGGCCTGTTCCAGCAGTTCGCGCGGATGGCCGCCGGTGAGCGCCCCGGTGACCATGTCCAGCAGCTGGCGCATCTCGCGGTCCACGACGACGGCGTAGAGGCCTTCCTTGCCGCCGAAGTGCTCGTAGACCACTGGCTTGGACACACCCGCCTTGTGCGCGATCTCCTCGACCGACGTGCCCTCGTAGCCGCGTTCGGCGAAGAGCGTGCGCCCCACGTCGAGGAGCTGCTCGCGGCGCTCCTTGCCGGTCATGCGCACCCGGCGGGTACGCCGGGACGACGTGCCCTCGCTCCCTCTGCTGCTGCTACTGCCGCTGCCGTCGCTCACCCGTCAATCATGCCGCTTCGCTGACACTTTCCTTACGGCGGGCCGCGATACGGTCGGCGGTCGGCCAGCGCACGTCCGTGGCCCAGCCGAGCATCTCGAACCAGCGGATGATGCGGGCGCTGGAGTCGATCTGGCCGCGCAGCACACCGTGCCGGGCGCTGGTCGGATCGGCGTGGTGGAGGTTGTGCCAGGACTCGCCGCAGGACAGGACGGCCAGCCACCAGACGTTGCCGGACTTGTCGCGGGAGCGGAAGGGGCGCTTGCCGACCGCGTGGCAGATCGAGTTGATCGACCACGTGACGTGGTGCAGCAGCGCGACGCGCACCAGGGAGCCCCAGAAGAAGGCGGTGGCGGCGCCGGTCCACGACATGGTGACCAGGCCCCCGACGAGCGGCGGCAGCGCCAGCGAGACGGTCGTCCAGAGCCAGAAGTCGCGGCTGACGCGCCGGATCGCCGGGTCCTTGACCAGGTCCGGGGCGTACTTCTGCTGCGAGGTCTGCTCCTCGTCGAAGAGCCAGCCCATGTGTGCCCACCACAGGCCCTTCAGCAGGGCCGGCAGGGTCTCCCCGTAGCGCCAGGGGCTGTGCGGGTCGCCCTCGGCGTCGGAGAACCTGTGGTGCTTGCGGTGATCGGCGACCCAGCGCACGACCGGTCCCTCGACGGCCATGGAGCCCGCGATCGCCAGGGCGATCTTCAGCGGGCGGTTGGCCTTGAACGAGCCGTGGGTGAAGTGACGGTGGAAGCCGATGGTGATGCCGTGGCAGCCCAGGAAGTACATCCCGACCATCAGGCCGAGATCGAGCCAGCTCAGGCCCCAGCCCCACGCGAACGGGATCGCCGCGACGAGCGCGAGGAAGGGGACGGCGATGAAGAGTCCGAGGGTGATCTGCTCAAGTGACTGCTTCCTGTCCGCGCCCAGGGTGGCGCGGGGAAGCGACGTGTCGTTGCCGGGCCCGGGTTCCGGGGACTCGGTGATCACGTCGGTCTGTGTGGTCATGGGGGTCCCTCACGATGTCGGGGAGCTACGCAACCGTAACCTACGGTGCCGTAATTCCGGCAACTCCAAGTGACGGCCGCACCGGGCGCGCGTGTCGGCCGGAATACGGCTCATGGCACATGTACCCACGATCGGGGAAGGAGAAGTGCCGATCTTTGTCGTCGCATTGGGGGGCCTCGGTGCGGCATAGTGGGGGAGGCCGAAACCGGCACCACGAACAGGGTGTCCGGTACGACGGCATCTGCCATCCGCTGTGGTGTAACGGCAGCACTGAGGGTTTTGGTCCCTTAAGTCCGGGTTCGAATCCTGGCAGCGGAGCACCTCACCGGGGTCACGCCTGCTTTCGTGGCCCTTCCGTGTGTCTCGCCCGATACGCCCCGGTATCCTGCGGGTGTCTGCCACCCCACGCCGAGGAGCCCCTTCCGTGAGCGCCCACCGCCCGGCTGCCGTCATCGTCCTTGCCGCGGGTGAGGGCACCCGCATGAAGTCGGCAACCCCCAAAGTCCTGCACGCGATCAGCGGCCGCTCCCTGGTGGGGCATGTCGTCGCCGCGGCGAGCGCCCTGGACCCCGAGCACCTGCTCGTCGTCGTCGGCCACGCCCGCGACCGGGTGACCGAGCACCTCGGTGAGATCGACCCCGCGATCCGTACCGCGGTCCAGCACGAGCAGAACGGCACCGGTCACGCGGTCCGCGTCGGGCTCGCGGAACTCCCCGAGCTCAGCGGCACGGTGGTGATCGCCGCCGGCGACACCCCGCTGCTCACCCCCGACACACTGCGCGAGCTGATCGCCGCGCACGCCGCCGACGCCAACGCGGTGACCGTGCTGACCGCCGAGGTCCCCGACCCGACGGGCTACGGGCGCATCGTGCGCGGCGACGGCGGCTCGGTGCTGGCGATCGTGGAGCAGAAGGACGCCGACGTCGAGCAGCGCGCCATCTGCGAGATCAACTCCGGGGTGTTCGCGTTCGACGCGGCGCTGCTGGCGGACGCGCTGGCCAAGGTGACCACCGACAACGCCCAGGGCGAGGAGTACCTGACCGACACCCTCGGCATCCTGCGCCAGGCCGGCCACCGCGTCGGCGCCTCCGTGGCCGCCGACCACCGCGAGATCGCCGGCATCAACAACCGCGTTCAGCTCGCCGAGGCGCGCCGCCTGCTCAACGACCGCCTGCTGGAGCGGGCGATGCTCGAAGGCGCCACGATCATGGACCCGGCCTCCACGTGGGTGGACGTCACGGTGGAGTTCGAGCCCGACACGGTCGTTCTGCCGAACACCCAGCTGTACGGCGCCACCCGGCTCGCCGCGGGTGCCGAGGTCGGCCCCAACTGCACCCTGACCGACACCGTGGTCGGCCCCGGCGCCCGCGTGGTCAACGCGGTCTGCGACGGCGCCGAGATCGGCGAGGCGGCCAGCGTGGGCCCGTACGCCTATCTGCGCCCTGGCACCCGGCTCGGCACGAAGTCCAAGGCCGGCACCTACGTGGAGATGAAGAACGCCACGGTCGGCGAGGGCACCAAGGTGCCGCACCTGTCGTACGTCGGCGACGCGACCATCGGCGAGTACAGCAACATCGGCGCGGCCAGCGTCTTCGTCAACTACGACGGCCAGACCAAGCACCACACCACCATCGGCTCCCACTGCCGCACCGGTTCGGACAACATGTTCGTGGCCCCCGTCACAGTCGGGGACGGCGCCTACACCGCCGCGGGCTCGGTCATCACCAAGGACGTGCCCGCCGGTTCGCTCGCCGTCGCGCGCGGCCAGCAGCGCAACATCGAGGGCTGGGTGGCCCGGAAGCGCCCTGGAAGCGCCGCGGCGCACGCCGCCGAACGCGCCCAGCAGGACGAGCAGGACGTCTAGCGGAACCCCCGGCGAACCGGAAGAGGCCATTCTCACGTGCGCGGGTGCTCCCAGCAGCGCGTACCGTGTGAGGTGCACACAATTCCGCCGGCTAGCCGACCGTGGGCGAAGCTGCGTTGAACACCAAGGAGACGGTGCAGTGACCGGGATCAAGACGACCGGTGAGAAGAAGCTCATGCTCTTCTCCGGCCGCGCACACCCCGAACTCGCGGAGGAGGTGGCACGCGAGCTGGGCGTCTCCCTTGTGCCGACCAAGGCCTTCGACTTCGCGAACGGTGAGATCTACGTCCGTTTCGAGGAGTCGGCACGCGGCTCGGACGCCTTCGTCATCCAGAGCCACACCGCCCCCATCAACAAGTGGATCATGGAGCAACTCATCATGATCGACGCGCTGAAGCGGGCCTCCGCCAAGCGCATCACCGTGGTCGTGCCCTTCTACGGCTACGCCCGGCAGGACAAGAAGCACCGCGGCCGCGAGCCCATCTCGGCGCGGCTCATCGCGGACGTGCTCAAGACGGCCGGCGCCGACCGCATCCTCACCGTCGACCTGCACACCGACCAGATCCAGGGCTTCTTCGACGGGCCGGTGGACCACCTGTTCGCGCTGCCGCTGCTGGCCGACTACGTGGGCGCCAAGGTCGACCGCTCCAAGCTCACCGTCGTCTCCCCCGACGCCGGCCGCGTCCGGGTGGCCGACCGCTGGTGCGACCGCCTCGGCGCTCCGCTGGCGATCGTCCACAAGCGGCGCGACCCCGACGTCGCCAACCAGGTCACCGTGCACGAGGTCGTCGGTGATGTGCGCGGCCGCATCTGCGTGCTGGTGGACGACATGATCGACACCGGTGGCACCATCTGCGCCGCGGCGGACGCCCTGTTCGCCAACGGCGCGGAGGACGTCATCGTGACCGCCACCCACGGTGTGCTCTCCGGCCCGGCCGCGGACCGGCTGAAGAACTCCAAGGTGAGCGAGTTCGTCTTCACGGACACGCTGCCGACGCCCGGTGAGCTGGAACTGGACAAGATCACGGTGCTGTCGATCGCGCCGACCCTCGCCAACGCGGTCCGCGAGGTCTTCGAGGACGGTTCGGTGACGAGCCTTTTCGAGGACTCGCACTGATCACACGCTGATCGATTTCCGGGGCGGCCTCCCCGCCGGGTAGACTCACCGAGTTGCTCGGCGAGGGAGGCCGTTGCCGTTTCGGCGGCGGACTCCGTTATCGGCGCGCTCCTCGTAAGTGGAACGGCCCGTCGTGGGCTGGGCGACCAGTGAGAAATCCCGTCCAGATCCCGCCGTCATCACGAGGAGTGTGATTCCCATGTCCGAGGTGAAGATCGCCGCCCAGCTGCGCACCGAGTTCGGCAAGGGCGCTGCCCGCCGCATCCGCCGCGCGAACCAGGTTCCCGGTGTCATCTACGGCCACGGCCAGGACCCCAAGCACGTCTCCATGCCGGGTCACGAGCTGCTGCTCGCCCTGCGCACCCCGAACGTCCTGATCAGCCTGGACATCGAGGGTGACGGCAAGGAGCTCGTCATCCCCAAGGCCGTGACGCGCGACCCGCTGAGGGGCTTCCTGGAGCACGTCGACCTGCTCTCCGTCAAGCGCGGCGAGAAGGTCACCGTCGAGATCGTGGTCAGCACCGAGGGCGAGCTCGCCCCCGGCGGCAACCTGCTGGAGCACGTGCTCAACGCGCTGCCGGTCGAGGCCGAGGCCACCCACATCCCCGACGGCGTGACCGTCTCCGTCGAGGGCCTGGAGGCCGGTACCTCCATCCTCGCCAAGGACATCCCGCTCCCCAAGGGCACCACCCTGGCCGTGGACGACGACACCGTCGTCCTGCAGGTCGTCGCCGCCCAGGCCGAGGCCCCCGCCGAGGGTGAGGGCGAGGAGGGCGAGGCCGCCGAGGGCGCCGAGGCCGCTTCCGCCGAGTAACCAGCGGCACGCAGCACGCTTTTCACGACCGCCGTCCCGCTCCGCCAGGAGCCGGACGGCGGTCCTGTTGAATGGACGCCATGAGCATGAGCGCAGCGGAAAGCGCCCCCGAGGGGCCCTGGCTGGTGGCCGGACTGGGCAACCCCGGACCGGAGTACGCCGGCAACCGGCACAACATCGGCTTCATGGTGGCCGATCTGCTCGCCGACCGGATCGGCGGCCGCTTCAAGACCCACAAGAGCCGCTCTCAGGTGGTGGAGGGGCGCGTCAGCGGCCACCGGGTGGTCCTGGCCAAGCCGATGACGTTCATGAACCTCTCCGGCGGCCCGGTGACCGCGCTGCGCGACTTCTACAAGGTGCCGCTCGGCAACATCATTGCCGTCCACGACGAACTGGACATCGACTACGCGACGCTGCGGCTGAAGAAGGGCGGCGGCGACAACGGGCACAACGGCCTGAAGTCGATCACCAAGTCGCTCGGCCCGGACTATCTGCGGGTGCGTTGCGGCATCGGGCGCCCGCCGGGGCGGATGCAGGTGGCCGACTTCGTGCTCAAGGACTTCTCCGGCACGGAGCGCAAGGAGCTGGACTGGTTCGTGGACCGGGCCGCCGACGCCGTGGAGGCACTCATCTGCGAGGGCCTGGAGCGGGCGCAGGGCACGTACAACACCTGACCGACCTGCGAGGTTGACCGAGTGCCAGGCGATGGCCAAGGATCGCCCGCATGGCCAAACGGAGTCTTGCCCGCCGCACCGCCGAGAGCACGTGGGGTCTGCTGCTGGTCGCGCGGATCGTGGTGCTGAGCGCGCTCGTCCTGGTGATCCTGGCGGCCGGGGTGTGGACCTCGTGGAAGACCGCGCAGCACGCGATGCTCACCAAGGGGCGCGAGCGGGGGACGATGACGGTCTCCGCCTGCGCCACCGACACCTGCACCGGACCCTTCGTGCCGACCGGCCTCGGCTCCATCCGGGCGAAGGTGACGATCGACAAGGCGGTCACGCACCGTGTCGGCGAGCGGATCCCCGTCGCCGTCGAGCCCGGCACCGACGAGGTGGTGCGCGTCGGCACGGCCGGCGTGCTGCACACCTGGATCCCGTTCGGGGGCGCCCTGTTGCTGGCGGCACTCGTGCTGGCGGGCGGGCTGCGGTGGACCCGCACCGCCTGGGTGGCGGGGATCGCCGGGGCGGCGCTGCTGGGGGCGGCGTTCCTCACGCTGTAGGCCCGCCGCCCCCGGCCGCCGGGGTCGGTCCCGGTCAGGTCAGGTCAGGCCCCCTCGGGCTCCAGGAACTCCAGGCGGTTGCCCACCGGGTCCTCGGAGTAGAAGCGGTGGTGGCCCGGCAGATCGTGGTCCCAGACGACCTTCGCGCCCCGGGACTCCAGCGTCTCGGCGTAGGCGCGGATGCCGCGCACCCGTAGGCCCGGGTGGGCCTTGCGCGCGGGGCGGAAGTCCTCCTCCACCCCGATGTGCACCTGGGCGGCGCCCGAGGTGAACCAGCAGCCGCCCCGGGCGGCGAGCACGGGCGGCTTGGGCAACTCGGTCATGCCGAGGATCCCGGCGTAGTAGGCGCGCAGCCGCTCCTCGGAGCCGGGCGGCGCGGCGAGCTGGACGTGGTCGAGAGCGGCTATCACCGGGATCACCGGGCCTTTCGTGCGATGGCGAAGATCCGCCGGAACGGGAAGACGGTGCCGTGCGGGCCCGCGGGGTAGGCCTTGCGCAGCAGGTCGCGGTACTGGCCGAGGAACTCCTTGACGGCCGCGGGGTCGTCGGCCAGTTCGGTGAGCACCGGACGCAGGGCGGTGCCCTTGGTCCATTCCAGGACCGGGTCCTCGCCCTGGAGCAGCTGGACGTAGGTGGTCTCCCAGACGTCGACGTCCACGTCGACGTCCGGGATGTCGATGAGGCGTTCCAGGTAGGCGGCCGGCTCCAGGATGTGGACGTAACGGCGGCCGTGGCCGTCGCCGAGCCGGTGGCGCCAGGCCGGGGAGTCGCAGAGCTCGCCCAGCAGCGCGTGGCTGGGCGAGGTGAAGTTGCCCGGCACCTGGAAGGCGAGCACCCCGCCGGGCACCAGGTGCCCGGTCCACTCGGGGAAGCGTTCGGCGTGGCCCTCGACCCACTGGAGGGCCGCGTTGGAGACGATCAGGTCGTAGTCCTCCTCGGGCACCCAGTGGGCGGCGTCGGCGGCCCTGAAGTCCAGGCTGCCGCCCCCGGGGGTGGGGCCCGCGTGGGCCTGCGCCGCCTCCAGCATCTCGGCGGAGCTGTCGAAGCCGGTGATGCGCGCGCCGGGCCAGCGGTCCGCGAGCAGGGCCGTGACGTTGCCGGGGCCGCAGCCGATGTCGGCGACGCGCGGGGACGGGCCGGGGAGCTCCGGTATCCGGGCCAGAAGGTCGTGGAAGGGACGGGTCCTGTGGGTGGAATGCCGGAGGTACTGCTGCGGGTCCCACGATGCTGCGGGCATGTCTCGAACTCCCTGGCGAAAGGTGGATCTCTTCCTGCGGCCGACCTTGCCCACAAGGTTGCGGACCTAATCTCTTGATGTCAAGAGACTTCATGTCGACACAACCCTTACACTGATCTCCATGGAGGACGAGGTCGACCGGCTGGTCGCGGCGTGGCGCAGGGAGCGCCCCGACCTCGACGTCGAACCGCTCGAGGTGCTCAGCCGGGTCAGCCGGCTGGCGCGGCACCTGGACCGGGCCCGGCGCCTGGCGTTCGCCGAGCACAGCCTGGAGCCCTGGGAGTTCGACGTCCTCACGTCGCTGCGCCGCGCGGGCGCGCCCTACCAGCTCTCACCGGGGCAACTGCTCACCCAGACGCTCGTGACGTCCGGGACGATGACCAACCGCATCGACCGGCTCACGAAGAAGGGTCTGGTGGAACGACTCCCCGACCCCTCGGACCGGCGCGGCGTCCTCGTACGGCTCACCCCTGAGGGCCGGGACCGGGCCGACGAGGCCCTGGCGGGGCTGCTGGCACAGGAGCGGGCCATCCTCGGCGAACTCTCCGGTCGCCAGCGCGGAGAACTCGCGGATCTCCTGCGCCAGTTGACAGCGCCTTTCGACAACATCCCGAGCTGAGGCCGATTACCCGGCGTAATCGCCCAGGGAAGATCACAAACGGCCACGCTCTGCCACCGGTTGCGCACCCAAAGTGGCAGATTTAGCGTGATCTACGTGAACGCCGCATAAAGGCCAAAATGGCCACCTTTGCGGCTGTCGGCGCACCGGGCACCGGCGCCATTTTTTGAAAGGCGCCGAGCCGCGCCGGCTTCCAATCCCTGGACCCTGTCGGGTCCCGCTCCACCTTGGAGATGCAGATGACTCTGCACACCCGCGCAAGCAAGACAGCCGCGACAGCGGTGACCGGCGTCTTGGCCGGCACCCTTGCCTTTGGCACGATGGGCACCGCGTTCGCCAACGAGATCGTTGCACCCGGCGCGCCGAAGGCCGCACCGGCTCCCTCGGGGAACACGGAAGGCGTGGGCGCCGGCGAGGACCTCCCTGACCTGTCCGGCGAGATCGCGTCCGCGACGGCGGGCCTCCCCAACGGTTCTCTCTACCAGGGCCGTGTCATCGCCCGTATCGGCCTGCGCGTCCGCAGCGGCCCGGGCACGCAGTACAGCTCGGTGGGAGTGCTCCCGTACAACTCTCTGGTCTCGATCGTCTGCAAGACCAATGGCCAGGACATCGGCGGTAATCCGCGTTGGTACCGCCTGGCGCAGAACCTCTACGCATGGTCGGCGGGCCGGTACATCGCCAACGTCGGCCCGTCTCCGCGCTCCTGCAACGCCGGCGAGCTCAACGGCGGTGGCGGAGGCGGCATCGGTGGTATCGGGGGCGGCGGCATCGGCGGCATCGGCGGTGGCGGCATCGGCGGCATCGGCGGCATCGGTGGCGGCGGCATCGGCGGTGGCGGGGGCGGTGGCTGCAACTACGGCGGCGGCGGCAACTACGGCGGCGGCGGAGGCCGCGAAGACGGCCGCGGTGGCGGCGGCGGCCGTGGCGGCGAAGGCGGCGGTCGCGGCGGCGAAGGCGGCGGCGGCAGCCGTGGCTTCAGCTTCGACGACGGTCGCGGCGGCGGTGGGGGTGGACGCGGCGGTGGCGGCGGC
>NZ_JBHXSO010000037.1:0-47582 GCF_042714775.1 Streptomyces sp. NPDC058691
CCTCCTGCTGGGCGGCGGCCGGGTCCCCGGCGGGCTCGTCGGCGGGCTCGTCGACGGCGAGCAGCAGGGCGGCGGGCGTGCCCGCGAGCCGGCGCGCGGCCATGCCCAGCGCCCGCAGCGTCGCGGTGTCCAGCAGATGGGCGTCGTCCACGCACCACAGCAGCGGCGCCGGGGCGCACAGCACGGAGGTCAGCCGGAACAGCGCGGTGCCCAGGACGAGTTCACCGTCCGGCGGGGGGCGTCCTGCCAGCACCGCGGCGAGCACCGCCGCGTGCGGCGGGGGCAGCCGGGGCACCAGGCCGGCGACCGGCAGCAGCATCCGTTGCAGTCCGGCGAGCGGAACGGCCGTCTCTGCGGCGGTGCCTGCGGTGCTCAGCAGCGTGCACCGCGCGGCCGCCGCCGTCGCGGCGACCGCATCGAGCAGGGCGGTACGTCCCGAGCCCGGCTCCCCGGCCAGCAGCAGGGCACGGCCCCGGCCGGTCCGGGCGGCGTCCAGCAGGGCCAGCAGGGCCGCCCGTTCGCGCCCCCTGCCGTACAGCCCGGACGGCCACGCAGCGTTCGCACTCCGCTCGGCCTCCATGACGCCAGTGTCGACTGGCCGGGTCGGAGAGGGAAGAGATGTGCACGATGTTCGGGACATGACAGGAATCATCGAAAGTCGTCGCCGTCATGACCGCCGACGCCACTGGTGATTCCACCGGTCCGCCGGGCGCCCGCCGCTCCGAGACTCCTGCCGACCCCCACACGACAAGGAGTTGTGATGCGACGCATCTGGGCCATCCTCCTCACCCTGGCCGCCGCGCTCGGCCTCGGCACCGTCGCCCTGCCGGGCACCGCCAACGCCGCCACCCACACCCCCGTGGTCTTCGTGCACGGCTACACCGGCAGCGCGAGCAACTGGGACTACGCGGAAGCGGCGTTCGTGAGCGCCGGCTACAGCCGCGGCGAGCTGTTCGCGTACGAGTACAACTGGAGCCAGTCCAACAAGACCAGCGCCGCCGGACTGGCGAGCTATGTGCGCCAGGTGCTCTCCCGCACCGGCGCGACCAAGGTCGACATCGTCAACCACTCCATGGGCGGCCTGGTCACCCAGTGGTACCTCACGCAGCTCGGCGGCACCTCGTCCGTCCGCCGGGTCGCCTCCGTCGCGGGCGCCAACCACGGCACCACCTATGCCTCGGCCTGCGTGATCTACACCTCGTGCGTGGAGATGCTCCCCGGCTCGTCCTTCGTCCGCACCATCAGCAGCGGTGACGAGACGCCGGGCAGCACGGTCTACGCGACCTGGTACTCCCCGTGCGACGGCATCATCATCCCGTACACCAGCACCCCGCTCAGCGGCGCCACCAACCACCTGGTCGCCTGCACGACACACATCGGGTTCCTCACCGACGCGAGCACCATCGGCGACATCCGCTCCTACCTCGCCGCCTGACCCTTGGCACCCCGCCGCGGTGGGACGGGCCCGGCCCCGTCCCGCCGCGGTCCCGCGCGCTCACGGGACCCGGACGGAGACGTCCCGGGTCTCCACGTGCATGCCCCGGGGCACGCGCCAGGCGTCGACGCACACCGTCCAGGTCCTCGTGTCCTTCGCCCCGCCCGCGAGGGGTGCGGGCAGCGGGTCGCGGCTCTCGATCGTGGCCCAGTCGATGCCGAGCAGGCCGATGATGTGGGTGCCGAAGACCAGCGTGCCCGAGGTGGCCGGAAAGTCACCGGTGTTGGCCAGCGTCACCGTGACGTTCTCGCACCAGCGGTCCTCGGCGGCGGAACGGACGACCGCGCTCACCACCACAGCGGCGGGCCCGCCCGGCGACGCGGACGGTGTCGCCGCGGGCGACGGTGAGCCGGACGGCGGGGCGGAGCCGGGTGGCGGCGCCGGGCTCGAGCCGCCGCTCGCGGTGGCGGACGCGGTGGTGGTGGCCGTGAGCGCGGGCGAGGGCGAGGCCGAGGCCGAGGTCGTACCGCCAGGGCCCGGTGCCGTGGCGGAGCCGGAGGGTGCCGGGGTGCCGCTCGCCCCGGGCGTGCCCGGCCGGTCCTGAGGCGCCGGGCCGCCCTGCCGGGGCGGAGCCGAGCCGCCGTCCGGCGGGACCGGGTCCACGCCGTCGCCAGGGGGCACGTTCACCGCGGCGCTGCCCGCGGGGCCGGGGGCCCCGGCGGCGACCCAGCCCGCTCCCGCGCTCTCGCAGTCCGGGCCCAGGGCGGCGAAGGCGCCGAGGCAGACGACGGCCGCCGAGGCGGCGGCGAGCGCGCCCCGGCGGCCGGTCGGTATGTGCACCATCACACCAGTGTAATGACGAACCGTCAGCACCAAAGGATGCGAACCGGCCCTTGAATCAAGGCCGGTTCGGCACCTGCCTAGTGTTCCGCGGTGAGACCTTCGCGCAGCTGCGCCAACGTGCGGGTCAGCAGCCGGGAGACGTGCATCTGGGAGATGCCGACCTCCTCGCCGATCTGCGACTGGGTCATGTTGGCGAAGAAGCGGAGCATGATGATCCGCCGTTCGCGCGGCGGCAGTTGGGCGAGCAGCGGCTTGAGCGACTCGCGGTACTCCACGCCTTCCAGCGCGGCGTCCTCGTAGCCGAGCCGGTCCGCGAGTGAGCCCTCGCCGCCGTCGTCCTCGGGCGGCGGGGAGTCCAGCGAACTCGCGGTGTAGGCGTTGCCGACCGCGAGGCCGTCGACCACGTCCTCCTCCGACACGCCCAGTGAGACGGCGAGTTCGGCGACCGTCGGCGAGCGGTCCAGCTTCTGCGCGAGCTCGTCGCTGGTCTTGGTCAGCGCCAGCCGCAGTTCCTGAAGCCGGCGCGGCACCCGCACCGACCACGAGGTGTCGCGGAAGAACCGCTTGACCTCGCCGACGATCGTGGGCATCGCGAAGGTCGGGAACTCCACACCGCGGTTGCAGTCGAAGCGGTCGATGGCCTTGATGAGGCCGATCGTGCCGACCTGGACGATGTCCTCCATCGGCTCGTTACGGCTGCGGAAGCGTGCCGCCGCGTACCGCACGAGCGGGAGGTTGAGTTCGATGAGCGTGTCCCGCACATAGGCCCGCTCGGGGCTGTCGTCCGTCAGCTCGGAGAGCCGCAGGAACAGCGAGCGGGACAGCGTGCGGGTGTCGACGACGGCGGGTTCGGCGATGTCGAGGCTGTCGTCAGGAGCATCGTGCGGCGCTTCGGTGTTCAGCACCTTCGGACTGCCCACTTCTACGGACATGCCACCCCCTTGAGGTCGCGGACGGGTGTCGCGGGCGACGGTTCGTTCCTCCACTGGAATACCGGAGGCCGGACCCCGACAAACGCTGTTCCCGCAGAATGTCACATGTCGGCAACACGCTGTAGCGCCATGTCGACTTATTTCCGCAGGGAGGGTCGCCCGTAAAGGTTACGATTCGAGCTGATTTGCGGATCGCAGCCGAGCGAAGCTCCGGGACAGCAAACGCGACACATGCATCTGCGAAACCCCCAGTTCCGCACTGATCTGGGACTGGGTCAGATTTCCGAAGTAGCGGAGCAGGAGAATCCGCCGCTCGCGCTCCGGCAACTGCACCAGCAGGTGCCGCACGAGGTCCCGGTGCTCGACCCCGGTCAGCGCCGGGTCCTCGTAGCCGAGCCGGTCCAGCAGGCCCGGCGACCCTTCGCCGCCCTCCTGGGCCGCCTCCAGGGACGTCGCGTGGTACGCCCGCCCCGCTTCCAGGCAGGCCAGCACCTCGTCCTCGGACAGCTTCAGCCGGTCGGCGATCTCGGCGGTGGTCGGGGTGCGCCCGTGGGCCACCGTCAGGTCCTCGATGGCGCCGCTGACCTGCACCCACAGTTCGTGCAGCCGGCGGGGGACGTGGACGGTGCGCACATTGTCCCTGAAGTAACGTTTGATCTCACCGACCACGGTCGGCATCGCGAAGGTCGGGAACTGCACGCCGCGTTCCGGATCGAACCGGTCGATCGCGTTGATCAGCCCGATCGTGCCGACCTGGACGACGTCCTCCATCGGCTCGTTGCGGCTGCGGAAGCGCGCCGCCGCGTACCGCACCAGCGGCAGGTTGACCTCGATGAGGGCGGCCCGCACCCGTGCGTGGTCCGGGGTCCCCGGTTCCAGCCCGGTCAGTTCCTCGAACAGCACATGGGTCAGCGCCCGTGCCTCGATCGCGTTGGTGTTGGTGGTCCCGGAGCGGGTCCCGCCGGGCCGGCCGCCGACCTGCCGGCTCGCGCCGTCCGCGCCGCCCGCGATGTCTCCGCCGTCCGCGCCGCCCTGCCCTGACGGGCCGTCCTGCCCCTCCTGGACGCTGCCGTCCTCCTTGGACTCCAAGGGCTCCCGCCCGTCGTGGCCGTCCGCGGCCTCCCGGGCGCTGTGGATCCTCCGGCCATCCCCTCCCTCGCCCCGGGCGTCCTCCGTTGTACCGGTCCCGCTGTCGTCGCCGGGAATTGCAGGTGACGCCGTACGGGCCGACACGGGCATGCCACTCCTCATCGGTCCACTCATCCGGCAAAAGCGGTCATAGCATCACAATTCATGTGCACTGTGTGCAAGCGAGGCGCGGTGCTATACGAAAAAGCCCTCCGCCCGGCGGGCGAAGGGCTGTTCGGGACCGGGTCCGGTCGGGGCCGTCACTCGAACACGTAGTCCGCGATCACCCAGGTGGCGAATTCGTGCCACTGGGCCACTCCTGCCTGGTGGGCGGGGTGCTCCAGGTAGGCGGTGAGGGCGCCCGCGTCGGCGACCGAGGCGTTGAGCGCGAAGTCGTAGGCGATGGGGCGCGGCGAGATGTTCCAGCCGAGCTCCCAGGAGGCGAGTTCCGGGACCAGGCCGCCGAGCTCCTCGAAGGCGCGCACACCGGCCACCACCCGCGGGTCGTCGCGCTCGACGCCCTCATTGAGCTTGAAAAGGACCAGATGGCGAATCACGGCGCTGACTCCTCGGGGTCGCGGCCGATCAGTTGATCAGCGCGGTCATGAACTCACCGACGCCCTTGGCGGCGTCCGATATGCCCTGGAAGCCTACCTGTACAAGATCGGCAGCACGCCCGGGCGACGTGATGATCGTATAGAGCACGAAGACCACGAGGACGTACATGGTGACTTTCTTCGCCTGCGCCATGGCTGGAGTGTATCCACCGAATGGGCTAATCAGGCGGTCTCATTTGCCGTCGCTTCCCGCTCCTCCCGACCGCCCGAGAGACCCGGCTCCAGCAGCTCGCGGACGTGCCCGAGGGCCCTCTCCCGCCCCGCGGAGACGGCCGTGCGCGGAGTCGCGTCGCACCCGGTGCGCGGTCGCCGACGGAGCGTCAGCGACGTCGCCGCACACCGGCGCCGGGTACGTCCGCGGTCCACGTTCCGCCCGCCGCGTGCGGACGCCGCCGGGGCCCGGTGCGAGCTGCTTCCTGGCCGTCAGTTGCCGCCGCGTGGCGCGTGAGCGGTGCGGTGATCACCCGGATGCGGACGCCCGGTGGCCCGGACATTCCGTCGCTCATACCGTGCGTAATTGACTGATCACCACACAAAAGTGCGCCTCGTACCCCCACGACCGCGCCCCTCAGCGGAGGTTGCCTTGACCGTGCGTCACATATCCCGACGCTTGTCCCTCCCCCGGGTCGCGGCGGCCGTCGTCGCCCCGGCGCTGCTCGCGCTCGGGCTGCCCGCCGCCTTGCCGGCCGCGGCCGCCGGAGCGGGCGCCCCCGTCCTTCCGCTGATGCTGCAGAGGACCGTGACGACGGCCGGTGACGGCTTCGCCCACGCCGGTGGCGCCGGCGGCACCGGCTCGCGGCTCGCGGCGGCACCGCCCGAGGGCAGCACACTCGACGCGGGCGTGGTGTTCTTCTCCTCCGACACCGCTCCCGACGACCCGGCCGGCGCCGAGAGCGCCTACCGCTTCGGCGACGGCGGGACGTCCGTGACCTTCCCGGACGCCGATGTCACCACCATGACCGTGGGCCGCCGGACCATCGCCATGGCACAACTGCCGGCCGTCTTCGCCGGCCGCGCCGCCGGCGCCGCCTTCACCGGGACGGTGAACGGGGGCTCCGCGACCCGCTGGCGGCTCGCCGCCACGTACACAGGAGGCGCGGCCACGGGCGCCGTCCCGAAGCGCGTGGTGCTCGTGGCCGGTCCCAGGGCCCTGGTGGAGGGTGGCGACACCCCGCGCGCCGCGGCCCCGCAGATCACGGCCGGCGCGGCCAGGACCGTCCGGGTCGGCGGACTGCTCGACGACGCCGTCGGCGCGGGGGCCGCCCCGGTCGGGGTCCGCGTGGACAGCGGGGCGAGCAAGGGGTCGCCGGTGACCATCGGCGCCGGGCAGTTCGCCGCCGTCGGTGACAGCGCCTGGCAGCCGGGGGCGACCACCGTGGACGGCAGGTTCGCCGGCGGCCGGGGCGCCGCGGGCGTCGCCCTGGGATACGGCTTCAGCTACCCCCAGGCCGCCCAGCCCGAGTTCAGGACGTCGAGCATCACCGACATCGACGGCGGCGACCTGGCGCCCGGAGACACGGTCGCCGTCGCGCGCTCCGTGGTGAACACCGGGGACGCCCCGGCGACGGGCGTGGTCCTCACCGACGTCCTCACCAATCTCACCGACGTGACGGACGTCCGGGTCGACGGCGCCGCGCCGCCGCGGGACACGGTCACCGTCGCGGCCTCCTCGGTCACCGCGCGGCTGGGCACCGGGGCCGGTGCCGCCTCCGGCGGCACGCTCGCCCCGGGTGGGACCGTGACCCTCTCCTACAAGGCGCGGGTGGCCGCGGCGCCGTCCGGCCCGACCGCGACCTCCTCGGCCACGGTGGCCTTCGGCAACGGGGTGGCCGGACCCAGCGACCTCACCCTGGGCATCGCGACGGCCGCCGTCACGCTGAGCCCCGCGAGCCTGGACTTCGGCGGTCAGCCGGTGAACACCGCCACCACGGCCCGGACCTTCACGCTCACCAACCGCGGCGCCACGGCCCAGTCCGTGACCGGCACCTCCCTGTCCGGAGTGAACGCGGCGGACTTCGCACTCGGTGCCAGCACCTGCACGGGCGGGCTCCCGCCGCGGGCCCGCTGCACGATCGCCGTGACCTTCCGGCCCTCGGCGACCGGCGCGCGCACCGCCGCGCTGAACGTCGACACCACCGCGGGCGTCCGCAGCGCGGCGCTGTCCGGCGTCGGGGTCGCCGCCACGAGCAGCGCCGACGTGCAGATCACCCTCAGCGCGCCGGAGGCCGTCGCGCCGCGCGGCCCCCTCACCTACACCGTGCGGGTGGTCAACAACGGTCCCGACACCGCCACCGGCGTGGCCGCCACGCTGGAGCTCCTGGGCCGCGGACGCCACGTCGACCAGAACCCCCGGCCCGGCCTCGGCCCCATCCCGGACATCACCTGGTGGGGGGCGAGCACCCACGCGCCCGGCGGCGTGCGGTTCCTCAGCGGCGGCGGCCCGCACCCGTCCATCCAGCGGGTCGTGTGGACCATCGGTGATCTCGCGCCCGGCCGGACGGCCACCTTCGAGGTCGACCTCACCGCGCCCCCGGGCCTCGGCCTGATCACCTCGACGGCCCGGGCCGTCGCAAGCACCTTCGACACCGACCCCGGCAACAACGTCGCCACCGTCGCCACCCGGGTGACGCGGGACGAGGACTGACCCGTCCGCACCCGGAGGGGCCTGACAGCCACGGCTGTCGGGCCCCTCGTCATTCCTGAACCGAGGAGGAACAGCGGCCCCGGAAACCCCGGCGCCGACTGTCGGCCTCCGCCGCTAGGGTGTGCTCGCTCGCACACGCATCCGGTGCGGGCGGGGGGCGCGGCAACACGAATGCCGCCGGATCAACACCTATCGGAGTATCCGCTTGAAACTCACACGCCTGCTGATCGCAGCCGCCGTGGCGCTGCCGGCCTGCGCCGTCATGACGTCCTCGGCGTCGGGGGACACCTGGCTCGACGGCTCGGTCAAGGTCTCGATGCCCAGCGCGGTCACGGTCAAGGGGGACTGGGTGCAGGGCACGTTCACCGTGACCAACCCCAGCTCGACCACTCTCACCGGCCAGCATGCCTTCTGGGACATCAGCACCATGGACTGGACCGACCCGATGCCCGCCGGATCGGTCCTGATGGACTGGGCGGACGGCAAGGACGACACCTGGCACCGGGCGCCGCTGAAGGTCTACTACCCCTTCGGCTCCAAGCCTTCGGAATGGCCCTACCCCGTCAACCTGCACTGGAAGATGGGTCCGGCGGACGGCTGGACCCTCAAACCCCACGCCAGCCACACCTACCGGATCCGCCTGTCCATGCCGCAGTCCAGCATGGCCGAGCCGATCCACACTCTGTACGCGCGGACGCGCCTCGGCGCCGGCAGCGACGGCCAGGGCGGCCCGTCCAACCAGGTCGGCAGCGACGCCGCCGAGCTCGCGGTGCGCGGCATGGTGCCCAAGGTGCTCGGCCTGCCGGCCACCGTGCCGGTGGACCGGCGCGCGTTCGGCTTCACCCTCGACATCCGCACGCAGCACAAGGCGGACTGGCGCCTGAAGGAGGCCGGCTTCGGCCTGGACGCCGGCTGGTCGGACAAGATCCCGCCCGCCTGCGACGCCCGCATCGAGGTCCGCGACCCCGTCTTCAAGACCTGGAACCCGGTCGGCACCAGCATGTACCTCCCGGGCAAGATGACCGCCCTCAACCGCTGGGCCACCGGGCCCGTGGACCACCGGGTGGTCACCGCCCGGCTGCTGCTGGGCGGCAACTTCACCGCGGGCAAGCACCAGTTGTCCGCCGGTCAGTACCCCGGAATCGGTCCCAACACCTTCTTCCCGACGGCGAACTTCACGGCCACCCGCCCCGCCGGCGCGAAGCCCGCCTGCCTCGTCCTGGACACCACGGCCATCCACGGCTTCAACGCCACCCCTGAGCCGGTCCGCAAGGGCGCCACCATCACCGCCACGGGCGTGCTGGACCGCAAGTCCGGCAAGACCACCAAGCCCGTCTCCGGCCAGCGTGTCTCTCTGTACTTCCAGGCCAAGGGCAGCACCAAGTGGTCGTACAGCGGTTACGCCACCACCAACGCGAGCGGCCGCTTCACCAAGAAGCTCACCGCGAGCAAGGACGGCACCTGGATGCCCGTCTTCAGCGGCACCACCACGATGCGCACCTCCCGCGGCACCGCCGACGCCGTCGACGTGAAGTGATCCCACCCCTTGCGTGACCCCGGCCCCCGGGAGGCGAGCACTGAGTCCGCCTCCGGGGGCCGGGTGGGTGACGGGCGACCAAAGCCGAAGGGCGGCCCCCCGGGGTCCCGGGGTGCCGCCCTTCGGCTGTTCAGAGCGGTAGCGGTGGGATTTGAACCCACGGAGGAGTTGCCCCCTCACACGCTTTCGAGGCGTGCTCCTTAGGCCGCTCGGACACGCTACCGAGGGAGAGCTTAGCGGACGTCCGGGTGTGCTCCGAAATCGTTTGTGCGAAAGAAGCGCGTGAGCAGGTCACCGCACTCCTCGGCGAGCACTCCGGAGATCACTTCCGGGCGGTGGTTCAGGCGCCGGTCGCGGACCAGGTCCCAGAGCGAACCGGCCGCGCCGGCCTTCTCGTCGAGGGCCCCGTAGACGACGCGGTCCAGCCGGGACAGGACCACGGCGCCCGCGCACATGGTGCAGGGCTCCAGGGTCACGACGAGCGTGCAGCCGCCGAGCCGCCAGGAACCGGCCGTCCTGGCGGCCTCGCGGATCGCGAGGACCTCCGCGTGGGCGGTCGGGTCGCCGGCCGCCTCCCGCTCGTTGCGGCCCCGGCCGATGACCGTGCCGTCCGGGGACAGCACGACCGCGCCCACCGGCACGTCGCCGGTGCGCGGGGCGAGGGTCGCTTCGTGGAGGGCGAGCCGCATGGGCTGCGCCCAGGGGTCGCGGAGCGGGTCGGTCAGCGGACCGCCTCCAGAACGTCCGCGCAGCCCAGGGAGTCGGCGATCTCGCCGAGGGCCTCGCCCGTCAGCGCGCCGTCGCCGCTGAGCGCGAGCAGCTCCTTGTCGTCCATCCCCAGGTCCTTGAGGAGCTCGGCGTCGCCGAGGGGGCCCACGGGTACGTGTACCTCCTTCGGCCCCGGCACCACGTCGTCGTCGTCGAGTTCCTCGGCGTCACCCTCCTCGGTGCCGTCCAGGTCGACGATCTCGTCGAGGTCCTCCGGGTCGCGGCCGAGCAGTTCGTCGGTGAGCAGGATCTCGCCGTAGGAGCTGCGGGCCGCCGCGGCGGCGTCGGACACGTAGATCCGGGGGTCCTCCTCACCGTCGACGCGGACGACGCCGAACCAGGCGTCCTCCTGCTCGATGAAGACCAGGACCGTATCTTCCTCGGTCGAGGCGGCGCGGGCGACCTCGGTCAGGTCGCCGAGGGTTTCCACATCGTCGAGATCGGTCTCGCGCGCTTCCCAACCGTCCTCGGTGCGCGCGAGCAGTGCGGCGAAATACACCGTGACTCTCCCACAGGTCTCAGGCCGTCCGGACTTTCGGGCGGGAGCCGGATGATCAGCTCGGGGGTCCCCGCCCACACTCGGCATCGTGGCAGAAACCTCGGCTTTGCGAAGGGTCTTCCGCGCGTGCCGCGTGCCAGGGCTTCCGGCTTTTTCCCTGCGGCGGCCTGCGGGGACCCGCCGTAATCCATTGGGGACGGGCGGTTCGCCCGTCCCGGTGGCCTACCAGCGGAAGGTCCGCATCCGCATCTGCTGACGTGCCCGCGCCGCGCGCGCCCTGCGCGGCTGCACCCGGTCGCGGAGCTCCTTGGCCTCGTTCAGCTCCCGCAGGAACATCGTCCGGCGTCGCCTGCGCTCGGCGTCGCGCTCCTGCTGCGTACGGGCGTCGCTCGCGTCGGCGCCACTGTCGTCGTGCTCCGCCATGGGGCACCACCCCTGGTGATCCGCGGGGCCCGGACGGGACAGCCCGGGCGTAAGGGCTCGCCTTCCCCCCTCAGTGTGGTTTCAAAGCCGCTCCTTGCCCAGCGGCTCCGGGCGGCCGCTTCGGCCCGGCGGTGGCCGCGACGTTAAAGTCGGGGGTATGCGGATCCATGTTGTCGACCACCCCCTGGTGGCGCACAAACTCACCACGCTGCGCGACGAGCGCACCGACTCGCCGACCTTCCGGCGGCTGGCCGACGAGCTGGTCACCCTGCTCGCCTACGAGGCCACCCGTGACGTGCGCACCGAGCAGGTCGACATCGCCACGCCGGTGGCGCGGACCACGGGCGTGCGGCTCTCCCACCCGCGGCCGCTGGTCGTGCCGATCCTGCGGGCCGGCCTCGGCATGCTGGAGGGCCTGGTGCGCCTCCTGCCGACCGCGGAGGTCGGCTTCCTCGGCATGATCCGCGACGAGGAGACGCTGGAGGCCAAGACCTACGCCACCCGCATGCCGGAAGACCTGTCCGGGCGGCAGGTGTACGTCCTGGACCCGATGCTCGCCACCGGCGGCACCCTGATCGCCGCGATCGACCTGCTGATCGAGCGCGGCGCGGACGACGTGACGGCCGTGGTGCTGCTCGCCTCCCCGGAGGGCGTCGAGGCCATGGAGCGCGCCCTGGCGGGCAAGCCGGTCACCGTCGTCACCGCCGCCGTCGACAGCCACCTCAACGAGAGCGGCTACATCGTCCCCGGCCTCGGCGACGCGGGCGACCGCCTCTACGGCACCGCGGGCTAGTTCCCGGAACGTACGTCAGGGCGGTACGGACCCCACGGGGTCCGTACCGCCCTGACGTATGTGTCGGGTGTGCCGGGCGCCCTAGGCCCTGTCGTCAAATTCCCGCCTGCCCCGCGGCGCCTGGCACGGCACTCCCCCAGCCTTCGGCCGGGGGTGCCCCCACGCTGCGTTGTCGAATCGTCCGAGTAGCCCACTACGAGGACGACTCTCCGCCTTGCGATGCACCGCACCAGACGCCGCGGGGCCCGCCCTTCGGGCGGTCGGCGCCAATTTGACGACAGGGCCTAGCAGCCCGCGGGCCGGGGGGCCGGGCTCGGCTTGGCGAGGAGGACGAGGTTCTTCTTGACGTTCTTGTCGGAGGCGAGCGTGGTGAAGCCCTTGCCCAGCATGAGGTCGACGGTGCCGGCCGCGTGCTTGGACTTGGGGCCGGCGGGCTTGAGGGTGGTGGTGCCCTTGAACTGGGCGCCGACCAGCTTGAGGGCCGCCTCCGCCTTCGTGCCGGAGCCGCCGAGCAGCAGGGCGGCCACCTTGACCTTGCGGTCGTACTCGGGGTCGGCGTTGCCGAAGGTGCCGATCTTGAAGCCGCGGGCGGCGAGCTGGTCGGCGGTCTTCTTGGCTAGGCCGCTCTTGGCGGTCGCGTTGTAGACGTTGACCGTGAGCTGCCCGGGCTCGGGGTAAACGATGGGCTTGGTGCCGGATGTACCGGGCGATGTGGCGACCGCCTTGCAGGCCCGCTCCTTGGAGGCGTTGGCCGCCTGCGCGGCCTTGCCCTTGGCCGCGGCGTCGCCGCCGAAGACGTCGACCAGCTGCAGGGTGCCCCAGCCGGCGAGGCCGAGCACGGCGACGGTCGTGACCAGTACCGTCACGATCCGGATCCGGCTCCGTGGGCGGCGCATTCGTGGGTACTGGTTCCCGGTGACACGGTACTTCCCGCCCATGCCAGGGGGCGTCAGCATGCTCATGTGCGCAGCGTAGTGCGGGATTCCGACTTGGCCTACTAAACGATCAACCAATCGCGGCCAATCGGGACGACTTGAACCCGAAAGGGTCAACAATCGGCTGAACGGATGTCAGGACCGGTCCGCCGGGTTCCGTGTACGCCCGTCCGGGTCAGTCCATCTCCAGCACGCGCGCGTGCAGCACCTGCCGCTGCTGCAGCGCCGCGCGCACGGCGCGGTGGAGCCCGTCCTCCAGGTAGAGGTCGCCCTGCCATTTCACGACATGCGCGAACAGGTCTCCGTAGAAGGTCGAGTCCTCGGCGAGCAGGGTCTCCAGGTCGAGTTGCCCCTTCGTGGTGACCAACTGGTCGAGGCGTACCGGACGTGGGGCGACGTCCGCCCATTCACGGGTGCTTTTCCGGCCGTGGTCGGGGTACGGCCGCCCGTTTCCGATGCGCTTGAAGATCACACGGAAAGCCTACCGGGCAAGGGCGTACGGGCGCAGCAATGGCGCAGGAGTGCGATGGTGGGCAAATACGGTGATAGCGGGAGCAGCGGAGCGGCCCATGCCCACGCCGACGACACCCGGCGCCGTGCGGGCCATCGCCCGGGGGTACGCCGTCATCGGACCGGCGCTCGACCCCGGAGCTCTGCTGTGGGACGGGCGATGCCTGCCGGACGCCCCCGTCCGCGTCCCGCCCGGCATGCTCAACCGGCACGGACTCGTCGCCGGCGCGTGGGCAGCGCTGTCTTCCAGCCGCCGGCCCGCTCCGCCGGAACCCGGATCGGACGTGGGATCACCCGGTCCCTCTTCGGCACGTCCGAGCGCCGGCGGCGCCGCTAGGCCTTCTTCCCGGCCTTCTTCGCCGGCTGGGCCGCCTTCGCGGCGCGCTTCGCCTCCTGCTTGAAGGCCCGCACCTTGTCCAGGGACTCCGGTCCGGTGATGTCGGCGACGGAGCGGAACGAGCCCTGCTCGCCGTAGGGGCCGGCGGCCTCGCGCCAGCCCTCGGGGGTGACGCCGAGCTGCTTGCCGAGCAGGGCCAGGAAGATCTGCGCCTTCTGCTTGCCGTAGCCGGGCAGGTCGCCCAGCCGGGTCAGCAGTTCCCTGCCGTCGCCGACCCCGCGCCAGACCGCCTCGGCGTCGCCGTCGTAGTGCTCGACGAGGTACTGGCACAGCTGTTGCACGCGCTTGGCCATCGAGCCCGGGTAACGGTGCACGGCCGGCTTCTCGGAGAACAGGGCGACGAAGGCCTCGGGGTCGTAGGCCGCGATCTCCTGGGCGTCCAGATCGTCCCGGCCCATGCGGGTGGCGATGGTGCGGGGGCCGGTGAAGGCCCATTCCATCGGGATCTGCTGGTCGAGGAGCATGCCGGTGAGTGCGGCGAGCGGGCTGCGGCCGAGCAGCGCGTCGGCCTCGGGCTGCTGGGACAGCCGGAGTGTGGTTGCCATGGACCGATGATCCCTCGGGCGGCGGGGCGCCGCCCCCGCGTCACCCGAACGGCTCAGCGCCGATGGCCGACCGGACGGTGCGGGCGGACCGTGTGAGGTGTCCACCCACCGACGCGATGGGAGCCTTGTGATGAGCCAGCAGACGCAGTCGGTCAAGCCGCATCACCACTCGGGTTGGGCGACCGGCGGCACCGTGTTCGCGGGGATTCTGATGATGGTCTCGGGTGTCTGGATGATCCTCGAGGGCATCTCCGCCATCGCCAAGGACGATGTCTGGGTCCGGCTGGGCCACTACATCTTCAAGTGGAACCTGACGGCCTGGGGCTGGATCCACCTCGTGCTGGGCGTCCTCGTCCTCATCGTCGGCACGGCCCTGCTGTCCAGCGCGCCCAAATGGGCCAGGGTCGCGGGTGTGGTCCTGATCGCGTTCAACATCCTGGTGAACTTCGCCTGGCTGCCGTACTCGCCGTTCTGGGCCTTCCTGATGATCGCGATCGACATCTTCATCATCTGGGCCCTGTGCCGCGGCTGGGGCGACCACCCCGGTCATCCCGACCACGACCAGCACGGCAGGGACGACCGGGCCGGGCACCCGGTCTGACCGGTGGCGGGGCCGGCGCGCCGCACACAGCCCGCCGTACACAGCCCGCCGTGGCCCCGGTGGCGTCCTCGCGCCTCCGGGGCCGCGGCATGACGTACGGGATGTCACACCTTCGTGTGGCATGACCGATGCGCCGGATAGCCCCCACCTGTCCGGGTAGCGCTGAACGAGTGACGCAGCCATTCGAACTGCCCGACTTCTACCTGCCGTACCCCGCGCGCCTGAACCCCCGTCTGGAGGAGGCGCGGGAGCACTCCCGCACGTGGGCGCGGGACATGGGGATGCTGGAGGGTTCCGGCATCTGGGACACCGCCGACCTCGACGCGCACGACTACGCGCTGCTGTGCGCCTACACGCACCCCGACTGCCCGGGACCGGAGCTGTCCCTGGTCACGGACTGGTACGTGTGGGTCTTCTTCTTCGACGACCACTTCCTGGAGACGTTCAAGCGCTCCCAGGACCGTCGCGGGGGCAAGGCCTACCTCGACCGGCTGCCCGCCTTCATGCCGATGGACCTGGCGCAGGGCATGCCCGAGCCGGCCAACCCGGTCGAGGCGGGGCTCGCCGATCTGTGGCGGCGCACCGTCCCGGCCATGTCGCCGGACTGGCGCCGGCGGTTCGCCGAGAGCACCGAGCACCTGCTCAACGAGTCGCTGTGGGAGCTGTCCAACATCAACGCGGGCCGGGTGCCCAACCCGGTGGAGTACATCGAGATGCGCCGCAAGGTCGGCGGCGCGCCGTGGTCCGCGGGCCTGGTGGAGTACGCGGCCGGGGCCGAGGTGCCGGCCGTGATCGCCGGGTCGCGGCCGATGCTCGTGCTGCGGGACGCCTTCTCCGACGCGGTGCACCTGCGCAACGACCTGTTCTCGTACCAGCGCGAGACCGAGGAGGAGGGTGAGCTCAGCAACGGCGTGCTCGTCCTGGAGACCTTCCTGGGGTGCACGACCCAGGAGGCCGCGGAGTCCGTCAACGACCTGCTCACCTCGCGCCTGCACCAGTTCGAGAACACCGCGGTCACCGAGCTGCCGCCGCTCGTCGCCGAGCACGGGCTCGACGCGGCGCAGTGCGCCGCCGTGCTGGCGTACATCAAGGGGCTGCAGGACTGGCAGTCCGGCGGCCACGAGTGGCACATGCGCTCCAGCCGCTACATGAACGGCGGCGGCGCCGCGGCGGCCCCCGCCCAGCCGGGCTGGTCGCCCTTCGCGCTGCCCGGCGGGATCGGCCTGTCGGCCGGTGCGGTGCGGACCACCGGGCGTGCCGAGACCGCCCGCGTCCGGGGCTTCACGCATGTGCCGCGGCGCACCGGTCCGCTCCCGCCGCCCGACTTCCCGATGCCCTTCCCCACCACGCTCAGCCCGCACCTGGACGCCGCGCGGCGGAACATCGTCGACTGGGCGCACCGGATGGGCCTGCTGGAGCCGCAGCCCGGAGTCCCCTTCTCCTTCGTGTGGGACGAGCACAAGCTGATCGCGTTCGACCTCCCGCTGTGCGCCGCGGGCATCCACCCGGACGCGTCCCCGGAGGCGCTGGACATCACCTCCGGGTGGCTCACCTGGGGCACCTACGCCGACGACTGGTTCCCGGCCGTCTTCGGCCGCACCCGCGACCTGGTCGGCGCCCGCGCCGCCAACGACCGCCTGCCGGCCTTCATGCCGGTCGACGGCACGCCCGCGCCCGCCCCGGTCAACGCGCTGGAGCGCGGCCTGGCCGACCTGTGGGCGCGTACGGCCGGGCCGATGCGGCCCGAGGCGCGCCGCCGCTTCCGCGCCGCGATCGAGAGCATGACCGCGAGCTGGCTGTGGGAGCTGGCCAACCAGGCGCAGAACCGCGTCCCCGACCCCGTCGACTACCTGGAGATGCGCCGTCGCACCTTCGGCTCCGACCTGACGATGAGCCTGTGCCGGCTCGGGCACGGCCAGGTCGTGCCGGACGAGGTCTACCGCAGCGGGCCGATGCGGTCGCTGGAGAACTCCGCCGCCGACTACGCCTGCCTGATGAACGACGTCTTCTCGTACCGGAAGGAGATCGAGTACGAGGGCGAGATCCACAACGCCCTGCTGGTGGTGCAGAACTTCTTCGACTGCGACGAGCCGGCCTCGCTCGCCGTGGTCCACGACCTGATGGCCGGGCGCATGAAGGAGTTCCAGCACGTGGCGGCGAACGAACTGCCCGTGCTGTACGACGACTTCGACCTCGGCGCGGAGGCCCGCGCGGTACTGGACGGCTATGTGCGCGAGCTGGAGAACTGGCTCGCGGGCATCCTGACCTGGCATCGCGGCTGCCACCGCTACGAGGAGGAGGAACTGCGCCGGCCGCCCGGAGCCTCCCGGGCACCCGTCGGCCCGCACGGACTGGGCACGTCGGCGGCCCGCTTGGTCACGCTGCTCGGGGCGCGGTAGCGCGCCGGCGCGTTCACGTGGGGGGAGAGGGGGGCGGCCCGCACGGGCCGTCCCCCTCCCGCCGGTGGGCGCCCCCGCGTCACAAACCGGTTGCCGGGTACGGGAGATGCCGGGGATGATCCGGCGCATGATCGCTGCCACCCCCGGCCGGAAGGGCGCGCGCCGCCCCGGTCGGTGAACCCCGAGGCCCCGGCCCTGCCGCCGGGCGTCCCCGCCCCCGGTCCCTCCCCTCCTCCAGCGGGCCCGCCCCCGCCGTCCTTGCCGAGCCCGGACCCTGGAGGAACCCGCCCGTGAACCCCGAACTGACCAAGATCCGCGACCTCATGGACGCCGGTGACACCGGTGGCGCGGCGCGCGCCCTGCGCGCGCACGCCGACTCCGCCGACCCGGCCGCCCTCGCCCCGCTCGTCGAAGCCCTCGCCCGCCGCGCGGGCAGCGGCGACCTTGCCGCCGCCGCCACCGCGCTGGCCGCCACGCCGGACGGCGTCGCGGAGCTCTACGCGTACGGCTACGCCTGCGTGGAGGAGGGTGCCGCCTACCTGGCCGTACCCGCTCTGCGCGCCGCGCTGCGCCGGGTCCCGGACTCCCGTCGCGTGCTGGTCGAGCTGGTCGCCGCGCTGGAACGCGAGGAGCGCCACCGCGAGGCGCTGGACGTGCTCCGGGAGCGCGGGAGTGCCCTGGCCGCCTGGCCCGAGCGCTATCTGCTCGCTCACAACGCCCTGATGGCAGGCGAGTTGGCGCTCGCCCGCGACACCGCCGCCCGGCTTCCCGTGCCCGCGGGCGACGACGAGCAGTGGCTGCCCGCCGACACGCGCCTGCGCCGCCGGCTCCGACGGGCCGACGCCGTCGCCGGGACCGCCGCCCTGGACGCCACGGACCTGCGCGGCTGGCACCACGTGCTGACCGGGGGCGTGCTGGCGACGCTGTCCCCGTACGGCTTCGAGAGCATGACGGGCCGGTACGCCTACGTCCAGGACAGCCCGGACCTGTGCCGGGCCGGTCTGGACCGGCTCCGGCTGGCGCTCACCGCGACCGGCGTGGCACCGCGCGCGGTGGCGGCGCTGCCCGACCGCTCCAGCCGGATCATGGGCCTGGCCGCCGCCCGCGTCCTGGAACTGCCCGTCGAGCCCTATGTGCCGGGCCGCCCGGACACCGTCGTCGTCGCGTACGACCTGACCGACGCGGACCCGGGGCTGCTCGGCGGCCTGCTGGAGCCGGCCCCCGGGCAGGTGCTGTACGAGCACGCCACCTGCTGGACGCGGCCGCCCGCCGTGTCCGCCGACGTCAGCGGGCTGCTCGCGCAGCACTGCGTCGCGCCCTGGGGCGAGCGGCTGCGGATGTCGCCCGACGGCTCTCCCGGGGTCGTCCCGCCCGACGACCGCTCCGAGCACGACATCGCGCACGAGGTCGTGGCCGCCGATCCGATGCCCGACCGGGGCGACGGCGGCACCCCGCCCGATCCGGACACGGGCTTCACCGCCTTCGCCGCGCGGCTGGCGGGGCGGTGGCCGGACGGGCCGCGGGAGCGGACGGCCTCGGCCGGGCCGGTGGCGGGGGCGCGCTTCGCCTGACGGGGCCGATGGTGGTGCGGGTCCCCCGGAGCCTACGGTGGACCCGCATCTCCGGCCCAGCGGTGAGGAGTTCCCCCCATGAGCGCGCCCAGTACCCCACGCACGCCCCTGCGGGACCGGTTGCTCGACCGGTTCCTGCTGCACGGCACGGTCGTGGCCGTGGAGCGTGTGGCCGCCCGCATGCGGCGGCTGCGGATCGAGGGGCCGGGGCTGGGCGAGGCGGACTGCCGACCGGGGCAGCAGGTGCGGGTGCATGTGGACGGGCTGACCCGGCGGACGTACTCGGTGTGGCGCCACGACCCGGCCGGAGCGATCGAGTTGTGCGTGATGGAGCATCCGGAGCCGGGGCCCGGCGCGCGCTGGGGCCTGGCGGCGGAGGCCGGGACGCGGGTGCGGCTGGGCCGGCCGGAGGGGTCGTTCGTGCCGCGGCCGGAGGCCGGGTTCCACGTCTTCGTGGGGGAGGAGACGGCGATGGTCGCGCTGGGCGCCATGCTCGCCGCGCTGCCCGGGGACGCTTCCGTGCACGGCTGCGTGGAGACGGCGACCGCTGAGGACCGGCTGTCCCTGGCGCACGCGGACCGGCTCGCCTGGCGGCTGCGCGGCGACGCGTCCGCCGCGGCGTCCGAGGGCCTCGCCGAGGCCGTCCGGGCGCTGGATCTGCCGGACGACCCTGCGGGCGGTGTCGCCTACGTCGCGGGAGAGGCCCGCACCGTGCAACTCGTACGCAACGTGCTGGTCCGCGAACGCGGCTGGGAGCGCCGGTCGGTGCTGACCAAGCCCTTCTGGAGCCCCGGCAAGCGCGGAATGGAGTGAGCCGGGTGTCGGAAACGGTATCGAGACTGCCGGGAGCGACACTCCCGGCGGCCCGCGGCGGCGCCTAGGTTCGACGGCATGACGACGTACCAAGCCGCCACGGCGACCCGATCGCGCACCCACACCTGGCAGGACCGCCCCGAGCCGACCCCCGAGATCCTGGGCATGACCGGCCGCGAGGTCCTGCAAGGCGCGCTGGACGGGCGGTTCCCGGCCTCGTCCATCATGAGCACCCTGGGCTTCCGGCTCGTCGAGGTCGGCGACGGCCGCACCGTCTTCGAGGGCGACCCCGGAGACCACCTGCTCAACCCCATGGGCACCGTGCACGGCGGCTTCCTCGCCACCCTGCTGGACTCGGCGCTCGGCTCCGCCGTGATGAGCCGGCTGCCGGCAGGATCGGCCTACACCACCGTCCAGTTGGGGGTGCACATGATCCGGCCGGTGCTCGCGGGGACGCCGACGCTGCGCTGCGAGGGGACCGCGTTGCACGTCGGCCGGACGACCGCCACCGCCGAGGCGCGCGTCGTCGGCACGCACGACGGCAAGCTCTACGCGCACGCCACGACGACCTGCGCGGTGATCCGCCTCAGCTGACCGTCCCCACCGCCGCCTCGGCCACGGCCAGGGCCATCGCCATGATGCTGAGCTGCGGATTGACCTCCGGGCAGCTGGGCAGCGCGGAGGCGTCGGCGATGTGGACGCCCGTCACGCCGCGCAGCCGCCCGTCCGGCCCGGCGGGCGCGGTGCGCGGGTCGGCGCCCATCGCGACGGTGCCGGTCGGGTGGAACGCCGACAGATGCAGCTGACGCATCGTCACGCTGTCCAATGCGGCGTGGAATTCGGCGGGTGTGCGGGCCCTCGGCCCGGCCGGGATGCCGGTGAGGACCTCGCACGCCCCCGCGGCGAAGAGCAGGTCGCCCATGGCGCGCACCGCGCGCAGCAGACGCCGGCCGTCGCGCGGGTCGACGTCGTAGCGCAGCAGCGGGCGCCCGCGGCCCAGCACACGGCCGCCCGGCCGGTCCGCGATCATCGCGCCGAACGTGGCCAGCCGGCCGGAGTCCTCCAGCTCCGCGCGCAACTCACTGCCGACGCCCGGCAGGACGAAGGAGCCCATGCCCGGCGGCGGGGCCGTGGCCTCGATGAGGATGCCGTCCGCGTGCAGTTCCTCCACGCCCGCGCTCTGCAGCACCGCCGGGCCGCCGTCCGCGACGGGCTCGGCGAAGCGTCCCGCCACGCTCGTCGCCGGGTGCACGGCGAGGTTGCGGCCGATCCGCGGATGCCGGCCGAGCCCGGAGCGGCGCAGCAGCGGCGGGGTCTGGAGCGCACCGGCGGCGACCACCACCAGCGGGGCCAGGATCTCCAGCGTGCTGCCGTCGGAGCGCCGCACCGCGACCCCGCAGGCCCGCGGGCCGCCGGGCCGGTCCGGATCGGTCAGCACCCGGCGCACCGACGCGCCGGTGACGATCCGCGCCCCGGCCGCGCACGCCTGCGGCAGCACCGACAGCTGCACGCTCTGCTTCGCCCCGGCCGGGCAGCCCACCACGCACTGGCACGAGCCGCGGCAGCCGGGCGCGTTGCGGCGCAGCGGGCCCGCCCGCCAGCCGAGTTCGCGGGCGCCGAGCAGGGCGAGCGTGCCGTTGCGGCCCAGTACGTCGAGCGGCTGGGTGGCCACCCGCAGGGTGCGCTCGACCTCGTCCAGGCGCGCGCCGAAGGCTTCCGCGTCCGCGAAGGCGCCGAGCCCGTACTCCTTGCGCCAGCGGGCCAGCACATGGTCCGGGGTGCGGTAGCAGGTACCGGAGTTGACGACCGTCGTGCCGCCGACCGCGCGGCCGGTGGGCACGACCAGCGGCGGGCTGCCGAGGGCGAGGGTCGCGCCGCCGTCCCGGTACAGCTCGGCGAAGCGGTCCAGCGGGGCCCGCCGCCCGAACTCCGCGGTGGTGTGCCGGCGGCCCTCCTCCAGGACCAGCACCCGCAGCCCGGCCCGCGCCAGGGTCCGCGCCGCCATCGCGCCGCCCGCGCCGGAGCCGATCACGACGGCGTCGGCCCGTGAGCGGTCCGGCCACCGGGCGGCGGGCACGCAGTCCAGCGGCGGGTCCTGCGGGGCGGCCGGCACGGCGGCCGGGGCGCCCGCGCGCAGCATCCGCTCGGTCCCGGCCGCCAGCAGCACCGGCACCTTCACCACGTCCAGCAGCGGCAGCAGCGCGGGCCGGGCCGCCAGCCCCGTCACCACCGCCTCCCGCTGATCCGGCGTCAGCCGTTCCAGCCGCCGCCCGGTCCGCGTCCTGGCGTAGCCGTCGACCGCCGCCGCCGCGGCCCGGAATCCGTGGCGTGCCTCCGCCGGCATCGCCGCGAGCAGGCCCTCCAGCCGCCCGGCCACCCCCGCGGTCCAGTCCCCCTCTCCCCCGGCCTCTCCCTCGGCCGCCAGCAGCGCCGCCACCAGCCCCTTCAGCGCGCTCACCGGTCGCCGACCTCCGCGTGGGCGGTGCCGTCCAGGGTCCATTCGGCCTCGGTCCGCCAGCGGCCCGCGGCCCGGCGTTCGAGGAGGACGTGGGCGTCGGCGGTCTCGCTGTTGCGGCAGACGGCGGGGGCGCCGTCGGGGTCGGCGTAGTCGAGGGTGAGGGTGCGCTCGGGGTGCTGCGTGACGCGTACGGTGATGCGCCGCCCGCCGGCGCGGCCGGTGACCATCCACCGCGGGAGGCCGATGTCGGCGGTGAAGCGGCGCAGGCCCGCGCGGCCGAGGGCGGGGCGCAGTCCGCCGCGCGGCCAGTCTCGGCCGTCCTTGCGCAGGCGGAGGAAGACGAGCGGGGGAAGCCGGTCCAGCCCGGGGCGGGTGGAGACGGCGGCCACGATCTCCAGGACGTCGCCGCCCCCGAGGTCGGCGTGCAGCCACGCCCAGCGGCGGGCGTTGCCGTGCCCGTAGATCCTGGCCGACGCGCCGGGTGCCCGGCGCAGGTCCAGCTCGCCGGAGCCGTGGCGGACGCGGCCGGTGTAGTGGGCCCGCGGCGACGGCACGATCTGCGCCGCCGGGAGCAGCGGCCGCCGCCACGACCAGCGGGGGAAGGTGTAGAGCGGTCCGGCGTCCCCCGGGTCCTCGGTGAGATCCCAGGACAGGGTGCCGGCCGTGCCGCGCAGCCGCCCCGGCACGGCCTCGACGCCGCCCGCGGCGAAGCCGTCGGGTACGTCGGCGCCGGCGTCCCACGGTACGGGCCCGAAGCGGGCGTGCTCGACCGGTTCCGCGCCCTTGGCGGGGAAGACCGCCGCCCAGCCGTGCGCGTGGGCGCCGCCGCCGTCGGCAGGGGTGACCACCTCGTGGTGCAGCCACAGTCCCGCGCCGGTGGCGGGGTCGGTGGCGGTCGTGTACCAGACCTCGGTGCGGCCGGGGGCGCCGCCGGAGCGCGGCGCCCACTGCGCGCGGGCCTCGTCGCGGGCCTTGTCACGGACCGGGAAACGGAAGCTCGCGAGGAACGGCCCGAGCGCGGTGGCGGTGCGGAAGCGCAGCGTCCCGGTGCCGGCCGGTTCGGGGGAGCCGTCCAGGGTGAGCGTGAACGGCAGGACGGTCATCGACCGCAGCGGGTGCCGCGGGGTGACCGACTTCCAGCCGTCGAGGACGCAACTGCGCCCGTCGAGGGTGAACTCCAGCCGGTAGTGGATGCGCCGCCGGGCCAGCGGCGAGATCTCCAGGGTGCCGGTGACCGCGGGGTCGTCGGCGCGGCCCGCGATGCGCAGCCGTCCGGTGACCCGCGCGGGCGTGGTGCGGTGGGGGAGCAGCAACCGGTCGCTGCGGACGGTGAGTTCCATCCGCACCGGCCGGTCCCGGTCCTCGCCGGACAGCCGTACGGTGCCGGTCATCGTCTCGGCGAAGACGGTGCCGCGCGGGGTACGGGGCGCGCGGGGGGCACGGGGGCCGTTCACCGGGTCGCCGCCTTCAGCCCGGCGCGCATGATCCGTTCGGTGGCGTTCAGATAGGCCTCCGCCGCCTCGCGGGCCGCCGCGGCGTCACCCGCCTCGACGGCGGCGACGACCGGTTCGAGCCGTCCGTGGGCCTCCTCCGGGTCCTGGAAGGGACCGGAGAGGTGACGCCGCATCGGCAGGTAGGCGTTGAAGAGGGTGTTGGTGAGCAGCACGTAGACGCGGTTGCCGGTCGCCCGGGCGAGCGCGCGGTGCACCTCGGCGTCGGCGAGCTGCACCGCGTCCGGCTGCTCGGCCTCGCGTACGGCCTCGACCCGGGTCCGCAGCCGGGCCAGGTGCGCGGCGGTGGCCCGCGAGGCGGCCGTACCGGCGATCAACGTGCCGACCCCGCGCCGTACTTCGAAGATCTCGCCGAGCCAGCGCGCGTCGTGCCGGACCAGCATCGGCAGCAGGTCGGCGCCGCCGAGCCGTTCGTAGTCGCGCACGCGGGTGCCGATGCCGTGCCGGGTCTCCAGCAGCCCGGCCTGCACGAGCCGGCCGAAGGCGTGCTTGAGCGTGGTGCGGGTGACGCCGTATCCCTCGGCGAGCTGCCGTTCGGGCGGCAGAAGACTGCTGGCGGGGTGGCGGCCGGCGAGGATCTCCTCGCGCAGCCGGTCCTCCAGGACGTCCACGATCGACTCACGCGGCAGCGCTTCCATCTCACCCTCCAGTGGCTCAGTGGCTCATCCACTCAACCCAACGATCCGACGCCCCGTCAAGACCCCTGCAGCGGACGGTCGTCACCCGCACGGCCGTGCCCGGCCGCTCTCCGGTCGCCGTTCCCCGGCGTGCGGCTTACGTTCGCGATGGCGCGCCCTCGTCCTCATCCCACGGCCGAAAGGCACAGAACAGACATGACGCCCACGTGCGCACGTCCGCCCCGGAACCGCAGCAACGTGAGTCGGGCGATCGCGGTGGCGCTGGCCGCCGCGGCCCTTCCCACGGCCCTGGCCTGCGGCGGCCCCACCCGCACCGACCGGCCGAACGCCACCGCCCCCGCCGCGGCGTCCTCGTCCCCGGCCACCGGGTCCACGGACGGCACGGCCCCACCGGGCAGCGCGGCCTTTCCCAAGCTGAGCGGCGACATCACCAAGCGGCTCGACTCGGCGATCCAGGACGTGCTGAAGGAGACGGGCGTGCCCGGCGTGATCGCCGGTGTGTGGGCGAACGGCAAGGGCGCCTACGTGCGCGCCTTCGGCGTCTCCGACAAGCAGTCGAACGCCAAGATGACCTCCGACCTGTACATGCGCATCGGCAGCGTCACCAAGACCTTCACCGTCACCGGGCTGCTCCGGCTGGTCGACCAGGGCAAGGTGAAGCTGGACGACCCGGTCGGGAAGTACGTGGACGGCGTGCCCGGCGGCGACAAGATCACGCTGCGCCAGCTGGCCGACATGCGCAGCGGCCTGTTCAACTACTCCGAGGACGCGGGCTTCGACAAGGCGCTGAAGGAGAACCCCAAGCGCGAGTTCCTCCCCGCCGAACTGCTGGCCTACGCGTTCCAGCACCCCTCGAACTTCCCGCCCGGGAAGAAGTTCCAGTACTCCAACACCAACACGGTACTGATCGGGATGGTGATCGAGAAGGTCGCCAAGCAGCCGCTCGCCGCCTATCTGCAACGCAACGTCATCTCGCCGGCCCGGCTGGGGCGTACGTCCTTCCCCAAGGGCAGTACCTTCCCCGACCCGCACGCCCACGGCTACACGACGGACACGGTGAACGGGGCGGAGACCGACGCCACCGACTGGAACCCCTCATGGGCCTGGGCCGCCGGCGCCATGGTCTCCGAGCTGCGGGACATGCGCACCTGGGCGCACACCCTGGCCACCGGGACGATCCTCTCCCCCGCGAGCCAGAAGGAGCGCCTGGACTTCCAGCCCACCGGGCTCCCGGGCACCGGCTACGGCCTCGGCGTCTTCGACAACCACGGCTGGATCGGCCACAACGGCTCCCTGCCGGGCTACCAGGCCGTGGTGGTCTACCTCCCGCAGGCGGAGGCGACCCTCGTCCTGCTGCTCAACAGCGACACCGCGCACCAGGGCAGCGAGCCCAGCACCCTGTTCGCCCAGGCCGTCACGAAGATCGTGTCACCCGGCCACGTCTACACGTTCCCGGCGATGGCCAGCACCCCGCCCACCCCCGTCCCCAGCTCCTCGCCCAGGACGGCCTCGCCCTCCGCTCCCCCGAGCGCCCCCGTCCAGCCCACCCCCGTCCAGCCCACCTCCGGCCCCACCGTCCCCGTCGTCCCGCCCACCCCCGGCACGACCTAGCCGACGGCGTACGGCGGCCTGCGGTCCCGCCACGGAACGGCCTGCTCCAGCTGGGCGGCGACGCCCAGCAGCAGGTCCTCCCGGCCCTGTGCGGCGACCAGTTGCACCCCGACCGGCAGCCCCTCGCGGCTCAGTCCCAGCGGCAGGCTGACCGCCGGGTTCCCGGCGACGTTGAACGCCGCCGTGAACGGGCCGTACGCGAACAGCCGCCGCAGCCAGGACCGCACGGTGTGGCGCGGGTCGTCCTGGACGAGCGTGCCGTGCGGCGCGGGCAGGGCGCCCAAGGTCGGGGTGAGCAGCAGGTCGTACGCGGTGAAGAAGCGGCCGACCGCGCGCGTCACCCGGTGCTGGGCGTCGACGGCCGCCATGAGCTCCAGCGCGGTGCACGCCTCGGTCTCGGCGAGCACCGCGCGCGACACCGCCTCCAGCCGCGACCGGTCCAGCCGGGGCGCCGCCCGCAGCACCGCCCCGCCGCTCGCCAGCGCGACCAGCACCGAGGCTTCCACCAGGTCCTCGCCGTCCACGGCGGGGGAGGCCTCGGCCACGGTGTGCCCGATCCACTCCAGAACCTTGCCCGCGTCCACGGTGACGGCGGCGACCTGCGGGTCGACCGCGTCGCCGGTCCACGCCGCGGTGGTCAGCGCGATGCGCAGCCGTCCCGGGTCCGAGCGCACCGCGTCGGCGAAGGGGCGCGGGACCGGCGGCAGGGTCACCTTGTCGCCGGGCACGGGCGCGCCGACGGCGTCGAGGAGTGCGGCGGCGTCCCGCACCGTACGGGTCAGGGCGAACTCCGTCTGCTGCCCGAAGGCGGCCTCGCCCGCGAGTGGCCCGGACGGTGTGCGGCCCCGGGACGGCTTCAGCCCGACCAGGCCGCAGCAGGACGCGGGGATGCGGATCGAACCGCCCGCGTCGTTGGCGTGCGCCAGCGGGACCGCGCCCGCGGCCACCAGGGCGGCCGCGCCGCCGCTGGAGCCGCCGACGCCGCGCGCCGGGTCCCAGGGGTTGCGGGTCGGCCCGTACCGCAGCGGTTCGGTGGCGAAGCTCAGCCCGAACTCCGGTGCCGTGCTCTGGCCGAGCGCCACCAGCCCGGCGTCCCGGAACCGGCCCATCAGGTCGTGGTCGGCGTCCGCGACGGCGCCCCGGACGGCGCGGCTGCCCAGCGTGAAGGGCACGCCCTTGACGAACGGGCCGCCGTCCTTGACCACGAACGGCACGCCCGCCAGTGGCCCGTCCGCGACGTGGGCGGGAGCGGGGTCGAACAACGGCAGTGTGAGGGCGTTCAGTTCGGCGCCGGCCTCGGCCAGCGCGCGCCGCGCCACGGTCTCGACCTCGGCCGCGGTCACCTCGCCCGCGCGGATCAACTCCCGCAGGCCGACGGCGTCCTGCTCTGCGTACTCGTGCGGCTCCAACGCCCCTACTCCTCCGGCCCCCGGGCTCCTGTCCGGCGGTCAGGGTGACACGCGCCGAGCCCCGCCGACCACGGGGTTTCCGAGGGGCGCGGGGCGGGGGTCGCGCCGGTCAGACGACCTTCCAGCGCACCAGCGCGCCGAGCGTGAGCGCGCCCGGGATGAGCGGCAGCCAGACGGTGACGATGCGGAAGCCGAGGACGACGGAGGTGGCCGCCGCGACGGAGGCACCGGAGGCGACGAGGGCGAAGACGAGCGCGGCGTCGACGGAGCCGAGTCCGCCCGGGGTGGGGAGGGCCGCGGCTGCGATGCTCGCCGCGACGTAGGCGACGGCGACATGACCGATCGGCACGGGCATCTCGAGGGCCATCGACACGGCGACCAGGCCCGCCGCCTGGAGGGCCGGGAAGGCGAGCGCCCCGGCCCACAGCGCGACCGCCCGCGACGGCCGGGCGTGCAGCGTGCGGGCGTCGGTGAGCGCGGTGGCCAGGAAGGTCCGGACGGCGGTGCGCACCTTCCGCACGGCCAGCAGGCCGATCACCGCCGCCGCGCAGACGGCGGCGATCACGGCGGCCGTGGTGCCCACCGAGAAGGAGATGCCGTTCGGCAGCAGGCCGTGCAGCCGCAGCGCGTGCGGGAAGACGGCGATCAGCAGCACCAGCAGTGCCCCGCGGCCCACGCACTCGGCCAGGAAGTACAGGGCGATGGCGGCCGCCGACCGGGCCGGCGGCAGGCCGCACGCGCGCATGAAGCGCAGGTTGACCGCGCTGGCGCCGATGCCCGCGGGCAGCAGGTGGTTGGCGGCGCCCGCGGCGAACTGCGTGGCCAGCAGGCGTCCGGCGGGGAGCCGTTCCAGGACGACGCCCTGCCGCATCAGGGACACCGCGACCCAGCCGAGCCCGGTGGCCGCCATCGCGGCCAGCAGCCAGGCCCGGTTGGCGTCGAGGAGTTGCTGCCCGCCGGAGGCTATGAGCGGCCAGTGCAGGACGACCCAGTAGCCGACCAGCACGATGGGGGCCATGCAGGCGATCTGACGGACGGGGAGCCGTCGCAGGACGGCTCGGATGTGCTGGATGGATATGGCCATGATCTCTTTAGCCCCCGCGCCTCACGCGCCTGTCCGCAGGTACTGTCGTCCCTTCTTGCCCTGCGGACACGACTTTCCGGTGTCCTCCCGCTGACGTGCGGCCGCTGTGCGGATGGCGGAAAGACGATGGCGGGAACGGGGCCCGTGCGACGCCCGGGACGGCGGCGCCGCGCGTACGCCGCCCCGACCCGGCGCGGACGCCGCCGGCACCGCCGCCGTTCACCCCGCGCGGGCACGCCGGGAGTATGCGCTGCTGCCTGACCGCCGCCCCGGCCCTGCTGACGGCCGCCGCATCCGCGTCGCTGCGACGGCGGACGGCGTCGTGGCGCCCGCCGCACCCGGACGCCGTGGCGGCCGTCCACCTGGAACTGGTCACGCTCACCGAGGACTCGGCCGTCATCACCTGGTACACGGGCGTGCCCGGCACCGACGACGGCACCGGCGCGATGGTGCCCGCGCCGACCGAGGGGGAGGTCGCCTGGGGCACGCATCCGGCGCGCCTGGACCGCACCGCGTACGGGGACGACGGGCCGACCGCCCACCACCACGTGGAGCTGACGGGCCTGGAGCCGGGGCGGACGTACTACTACCGGGCCCGCTCCCGGGGGGCGGTGGCGGTGCCGACACCGCTGCACCTGGTGGGCGGGAACGCCGTGGGGACGTCCCCGTTCGGCCTGGGCAGCGGCGGTCCCTACGCCTTCACGACGCCGCAACCGCCGCCCGGGAGCTTCCTGTTGGCCGTCGCGCTCTGCAACGACCTGCATCTCGGCGAGACCAGGGCGGGACTGGTCGCCGGGGTCCCGCTGATGCGCGGGGTCGGGCAGGACGCGGGCCTGGCGCCGTACCCGCGGATCATGGGCCGCGCGCTGGTCGAGGACGCCCGCCTGCGCGGGGCCGACTGCCTGCTGGCGGCCGGGGACCTCTCCGCCGGGGGCGCGACCGCCGACCTGGGCGAGGCCAAACGCATCCTGGACGGTTTCGGCGGGCAGGGCGCGGACTGGTTCGCCGTGCCCGGCAACCACGACCGCGCGCCGGCCGCGGGCGCGGGCGCCGGGCCCTTCGCGCCGGACGGTCCCGGGTGGTTCGACCACGACCTGCACGGGCTGCGGATCATGGGCCTGGACACCTACGACAAACCGGGCAACGGCGGGGACGCGGGCGGACTGTCGCCCGAGCAGCTGTCCTGGTTCCGCGCCCGGCTGCGGGACCACGCCGACCAGCCGACCGTCGTCTTCGGCCACCACCCGCTCGCGGTCCCGGACTCCCCGTTCCCCGTCACCGGCGGGCAGCGGCTGAACTGCCGCCAGGCGCGCGCCCTGCTCGACGGCTACGCGGCGGCCCCCGGCGTCTTCCTCCACCACGCCGGGCACACCCACCGCAACAAGCGCACGGTCCTGCCCGGGGCGCCGGGCGTCACCTTCCAGGAGGTCGGCGCCGTGAAGGAGTACCCCGGCGGCTTCTGCCTGCTGCGCGTGCACACCGGCGGCTTCGCCCTGAACTTCTACAAGACCCGCGGCGCGGCCGCCCGCCGCTGGAGCGAACGCAGCCGCCGCGTCGCGGCCGGACTGTGGCCGCTGTTCGCGTTCGGCCGTGGGGTGGCGGACCGCAACAGCGTGACCGTGCGCGACCTGTCCGGCGTGCGGGCGCCCGGCCGGCGGCGGGCGGCCGTGACCGCCTGATGCCGGTCGGGGCGCGGGCCCTGGCTGCCGGCGACGGGAGCGTGACCGCCGTGCGCCGCACGGGTGTTCCACCACCTGCTCCTGGGCGTCGGCAGGCTCCTGGCGATACGCGAAGTGCCGGTGCCGGTGCTGGTGCCGGTGCCGTGACCGGACGGACGTGGCGCCCGGCCGCGGGTGCGGCCAGGCTTTCGCCATGGACTCGACGCTCGGCCGGGCCGCCGCCCGCCTCTTCCCCGGCACCCCCGGCCACCACGGGGTGCTGCCGCCGCTGCTCCTCGTCCTGACCTTCGTCACGGGCGTGGTGGACGCCGTCAGCTACCTCGGCCTCGGCCGGGTCTTCGTGGCCAACATGACCGGCAACGTGGTCTTCCTGGGATTCGCGCTCGCCGGGGACCGCTCGCTCTCCGCCCTGGCGTCCCTGACCGCGGGGGCGGCCTTCTTCGCCGGGGCGGCGGCCGGCGGGCGGCTGGTGCTGCGGGTGGCGCACCCCGTACGGCTGTTCACGCTGCTGGTGGCCGCGCACGCGGTCCTGGTGGCGGCCGCCATGGGCACCTGCGTCGCGGACACCTCGCGGTATGTGCCGATCGTGCTGCTGGCACTCGGGATGGGCCTGCAGAACGCCGTGGTCCGCAAGCTCGCCGTGCCCGACCTGACGACGACCGTGCTCACCCTCACCCTGACTGGGCTCGCCGCCGACCGGCGGGGACCGGCCACCGCGCGCCGGGTGCTGTCGGTCGCCGCCATGTTCGCGGGCGCCCTCGTCGGCGGCCTGCTGCAGATCCGGCACGGCAACGCCGTCGCGCTCGCCCCGGCGCTGGTGCTGCTCGCCGCCGTCGCCCTCGCGGCCGTCCCCGGCTCACGGGAGTGACCCGGAAGGCGAGCCCGACGCGGGCACCGGGCGCCGGGCCGGGGGAAACCCGGCGCCCTGGGCTCTTTCTCACACACCCGCGGCTGTGCGGCCGCGAGTGTCGGCTGCCCTGTCTCCCGCGCTCCAAACAGCCTTCTTCGGCGGGCCTTCGCGCGCCCGTTCCGCAGCGGGCACTCGAGCGGCCTCCGGCCCGACCGGCTCCCCGGGGCCGCTCCCGGCGTCCCCTGCCGCCATTGCGCCGCACGGGCGGTGCCCGCCGCCACGCCGGGCGCAGCGCCCCAGGGGCGCCGGGGCCGGCTGGTAGCTTCGCCAGCCTCCGCAGACGGCTCCTCGGGGACGGAGAACTGGGTGACTCAGCGCCGCGACGACACCGACAACGGACCGGGCGACGGCCCGGCGGACGCGCCCGACGACGCCGCGGCGCTCGGCCGGCGGGGGTTCGTCGCCTCGGCCGCGCTGGCCGCCGTGGGGCCCGTCGTCCTCGGCGGCCCGGCGCACGCCGCCGCGCCTGCCGCCGCTCCCGGCGCCGCGCGGGCGATGCAGCGCGGCACGGTCGCCCGGCTGCTGGAGATCCCCGCGCCCGGCCGCGACGTGCGCTGGATCCGGCAGGCACTGCAGATCGCCGTGCAACTGGAGCTGTCGACCATCCCGCCCTATCTGTGCGCCTGGTGGTCGGTGAAGGACCGCCGCGGCGAGGTGGCCCGCAGGCTCCGGAGCATCGTCATCGACGAGATGTTCCACATGGGCCTGGCGTGCAACATGCTCACCGCCGTCGGCGGCCGCCCCTGGATCGCGGGCGCGGTGCCGGCGTACCCGGGGCCGCTGCCCGGCGGGGTGCGCAGCGAGCTCACGGTGTACCTGTCCGGGCTCACCAAGGGGTACGTCCACGACGTGATGATGGGCATCGAGATGCCCGAGAACCCGCTGCTGCGCGCGCTCGGCGGGCCGCCCACCATCGGCGACTTCTACGACGGGCTGCTGGACGCATTCCGCGACGTCCGGCCCGATCTCACCGCGCGCGGCCAGATGACCGAGCGGATCGGCGCGGACGCGCTGCGGCCCATCACCTCGCCCGGGGACGTCGAGTGGGCGATCGAGATCATCAAGGAGCAGGGGGAGGGCACTTCCTCCTCCCCGCAGGCGCACCTGGCCCATGACGCCCTCGGCCACTACTACGCCTTCGCCGAGATCTACCACGGGCGCGCGCTGCGCCGGGTCGGCGGGCTGTGGGAGTTCACCGGCGACCTCGTCCCGTTCCCCGAGGTCCGCCCCATGGGCGTCGTGCCGGCCGGCGGCTGGCCCCGTCCGGCGCGTGAACCCGGCCGTCTGCTCCAGCACTTCGACGTCAGGTTCAGCGAGATGCTGCGCGGCCTCCAGACCGCCTGGGGCACGGGTGACGCCCACGCCCTGGACATGGCGGTCAAGGTGATGACGCAACTGGAGGAGTCCGCCGTCGCCCTCATGGAGATGCCCCTCCCCGACGGCAGCGGCCACACCTACGGTCCCCAGTTCCATGTCGTGCACCCCGCCGGGGGCCGTCTCGCCACCGCGGACAGCGGCCCACCGGCCCACTGACCGCCCGTGGAGTGCCGGCCCGCCGGACCACCGACCCGCCCGGACCATCGGACGAACCCGGCATTCCGGGTGCCCCCGGGGGGCGTTCATCGCGCGTTCACCAGGCCCGATGTGACGATGTGACATCCGACACACAGGTTACGGAGTGTCAGCGTTCACCGGTCCCGGAAGCCGGGAGCCGGAGCGGAGCCGCCGCGGCGGGACCGGTAGGGTCCCGGCCTGATAGGGGGCGGATGACGGCACCAGGACTCGCCGACCAGAACGGTCAATTTCGGCCGTTGTCCGATCGGTTCCGGTTCACCGAGAGCGCTTCCCTGCATGAAGGGGCCTTCGTGACCAAAGTGAAGTTTGTGTTTCCCGCGTGAAGGGGTTGTGCCTGATGCCTTAGATTCCTCCGTACCTGCGTCGCTTGCGTCGCTTTTTTGGTCAATCGCGATTGACCCGGTTCGTGTGGGGGCCTTTTTCATGTCGAGTTTCTTGGACTCGTCCTGGTCATGGCTGGTGGAGGCGGTCGGCGAGACGTCCTGGAGGGACGCGATGCCGCTGGGCCTCGCCGGTCTCTTCGTGTGGGGACTCTGGCTGTACCGGGCGGTGCTGTCCCGGTTCGCGAGACCCGTGGTGAACAACTTCCGCACCACCACCTCCGTCGTGGTGCCCGCCTACCGGGAGGACCCCGACATCCTCCTGGACTGCCTGGACACCTGGCTGGCGCAGAACCCGATGGAGGTGATCATCGTTCCCGACGTGGAGGACCACGAGGTGCTCCGCCGGCTGTCGCAGGTGACCGACCCCCGGGTGCGCGTGATCGCCTTCGAGCACCGCGGCAAGCGTTCCGCGCTCGGCGTGGGCATACGCGCGGCGAGCGGTGAGGTGGTCGTCCTGGTGGACTCCGACACCCGCTGGGAGCCGGGCCTGCTGGACGCCGTGCAGATGCCCTTCGTCGACCCCGCGGTCGGCGGCGTCGGCACCCAGCAGAACGTCTACCTCCGCGGCTCCAGCGTCTGGCGCCGCATAGCCGACTGGCTGGTCAACCTCCGGTACTACGACTACGTCCCCGCCATGGGCCGGGCCGGAGCAGTCGCGTGCCTGTCCGGGCGCACCGCGGCCTACCGCCGCGCGGCGATCACGCCCGTGCTGACCAACCTGGAGGACGAGTTCTTCCTCGGCCGCCGCTGCATAGCCGGCGATGACGGCCGGCTCACCTGGCTGGTGCTGGCCTCCGGCTACAAGACGGTCCACCAGTCCTCCGCCCGCGCGATCTCGATGTTCCCCTCGTCCTTCCGGGCGTTCGTCAAGCAGCGCGTGCGCTGGAGCCGCAACTCCTACCGCTGCTACCTCACCGCCGTGTACAAGGGCTGGCTGTGGCGCCAGCCGCTGGTCACCAAGATCACGGTGCTGCAGATCCTGCTCACCCCCGTCACCATGGGCATGGCCGTCGGCTACCTGCTCTTCAGCCGCCTGGAACTGACCGGCCAGGGCATCGCGCTGGCGCTGATCTGGCTGCTCGTCGGCCGCGGCGTGCGCGGTTACTCGCACCTGCGCCGGCACCCTCAGGAAGTGCTGCTGCTGCCGCTGCTCGCCCTGGTGGTCATCATGATCTCGCTTCCGATCAAGCTCTACGCTTTCGTCACGATGAACAAGCAGGGCTGGCTCACCCGCAGCAGCGACAGCATCGGCGGCGAGGGCCAGGACTCCGCATCGCTCGGCTCGACGCAGACGACCGCCACCTCCGGCTTGGGGGCCTTCCAGTCATGAACCGCCCGATACCCGCGCGGCGCACCCGCCTCGCGCTGCGCGTCGCGGCGGCGCTGCCCCTCACAGCGCTGCTGCTCGCACCGGCCGTACCGGCCCTGGCCGACGACGCCGGGGACACGAGCTCGCAGTACACCGCCGAGGAGTCCGAGACCCAGACCGCGCTGGTCGCCGGCGAGGACCACCGGCTCGACCAGATCCGCGCGATCGCCGCGGTCGCGTCGCTGAAGGACCTGAAGTACAGCAAGCCGTACCGTCTGGAGACGACCGGCGGCTACACCCTCGTGCTGACCCGGCGCAGCCAGGTGTACACCGTCGCCGACCTGCTGAAGCTCGCGCCGCAGACCTTCGTGCGCAAGCCCGACGGCTCGTATCTGCTGACCGAGAACATCTACCTGAACTCCGGCGCCAAGCTGCGGCTGTCCAACCCCGGCGGGCTGAACCTGCATCTGGCCAGCAGCCGCCTGGGCTTCGTGTCCATCGTCTCCTTCGGCGGCCGGATCATGTTCGACGGCGCCCCGCAGGCGCACTTCAAGGTCACCAGCTGGGACCCGCAGAAGAACAAGCCCGACACCGACCCCCGGGACGGGCGGGCCTACATCCGCGCCATCGGCGGCCAGTTCTCCATGACCTACGCGGACATCTCCAACCTGGGTTTCTGGAGCGGCCGTACCGGTGGGCTCAGCCTCACCGGAACCGACCGCCCCAACACCGGCAGCCTCGACGGCCCGGACTCCATCGACGACGAGGACACCGGGCAGCTCAGCAGCAGCGGCGTGCAGGCCGGCCCCGCGGGCAAACTGACCACCCCGGACAGCCGTTTCACCGTGCCCAAGCTGTCCTACGTGTCGGCGGACATCAGCCACTCCACGGTGGCCGGCAACGCCTACGGGCTGTTCGCCTCCGGCGCCACCGGGGTGACCATCGACTCCACCACCATCCGCGACAGCCTGCAGGACGGGCTCGTGCTGCACCGCTACGTCACCAACGCGGTGGTCGAGAAGACCGAGTCCCGGGACAACGGCGGCGACGGCTTCGTCATGGCCCGCGCCACCCAGCAGGTCCGGGTCTCCGGCTCCAAGGCGATCGGCAACGGCGGCAACGGCTTCACGATCAGCGGTCAGGCGCTGGCCCACGGCCCGTCCGCCTCCGGTCAGTCCGTCAGCAACTACGGCTCCAACTCGGTGTCCAGCAGCACCGCCAAGGACAACGGGCACTACGGCATCGAGGTCCTCGGCGGCACCGACGTCGGCGTGCAGGACAACACCATCAACGGCGGCGACATGGGCATCGTGGTCCGCAAGGACGCGGAGAAGGTCGCCGTCACCGGCAACCACCTGATCGGCCAGTCCCGGCAGGGCATCTCGGTGCGCGACGGGGTGACGGGCGCCAAGGTCACCGGCAACATCGTGGAGGACGCCGACACGGCCGTGTACGTGCGCGACTCCGTCGCCGAGGTACGCGGCAACACCGTCGAGAACGCCGGCAACCACGGTGTCTCGCTGGTCGGCGGCATCGGGGGATCCACGATCTCGTACAACGTGATCGCCGGCGTCGGACCGAGCGCCATCGACAGCACCCGAGCCAGCGGCGACGTCACGGTGAAGCAGAACCAGACCTTCGCCTGGTACGACACCAGCTCGTTCTGGGTGAAGTTCAAGCACTACGCGAGCCCGATGACCCTGCTGTGGGCGGGCATCCTGCTGCTCATCCTGTTCTCGGCGGCGCTCGGCCAGCGCGGCCGCCGCTCCCGGCAGCTCGGCCGCCACCCCTACCAGGACAAGCGCCCGCTGCCCAAGGACAACGTCCGCGAGATCCGTCTCGCCGGTCAGGACCGGGTCCCGGTGATGGCCGAGTGAAGACCGGAACCCGAACCATGTGGGTCTCCGGGGCGGCCCTGGTGATCTCCCTTGTGGCCCTGATCGTCTCGATCGCCTCGGGCGGCGGCGGGGACACCCCCCGCGCGGCGGGTGCCACACCGCGCGCCACCCACAGCGCCTCGCCGTCCGCTCCGCAGGAGCCGACCGACGCGCCGACCGACCCCGTCACGGGGGCGCTCGAGTCGCCGTCGTCCCCGCCCCCGTCCTCGACGCAGGCCACCGGCTCCGCGAAGGCCTCCGCCGACGCGGTCACCTGTCCGACGCCCACGATCATGGTGGGCGACGCCAACTCGCTGGACGAAGCCCTCGGCAACGCCATGCCCGGTGATGTCATCGGGCTCGCCGACGGCACCTACAAGGACAAGTTCACCGCCGAGACCGCGGGCACCGCCGACCGGCCCATCTGGGTCTGCGGCGGCCCCGGCGCGGTGATCGACGCCGGTGACGTCGAGGGCGGCTACGCCTTCCACCTCGACGGCGCCAGCTACTGGCGGCTGGTCGGCTTCACGGTGCGCAACGGCCAGAAGGGCGTGATGGCCGACCGTGTCGAGCACTCCGTCATCCAGGGCCTGACCGTGGAGCACATCGGCGACGAGGCCATCCACCTGCGGAACTTCAGCACCGACAACGTCGTGCGCGACAACACCGTCCGCGACACCGGCCTGCGCAAGCCCAAGTTCGGCGAGGGCGTCTACGTCGGCACCGCCGAGTCCAACTGGTGCACGGTCAGCAAGTGCAAGCCGGACCACAGCGACCGCAACACGGTCGTCGGCAACCACATCAGCGCCACCACCGCCGAGTCGATCGACATCAAGGAAGGCACCACCGGGGGCGTCGTCACCCGCAACACCTTCGACGGCTCCGACCTGTCCGGGGATCACAACGACTCGTGGGTCGACGTCAAGGGCAACGGCTGGACGATCTCCTTCAACACCGGCAGCCACGCGCGTGAGGACGGCTTCCAGACCCACGAGATCCTCAAGGGCTGGGGACGCGACAACACCTTCAAGGGCAATGTCGCGCACGTGGACGGCCCGGGCTACGGCTTCAACCTCACACCCGTCAACGGCAACAAGGTGGCCTGTGACAACAAGGCCACCGGCGCGGGGAAGGGCCTGACCAACACCGACTGCGCCGCCTGACGCACCGCGTCCGGCCGGCCCCCTCCGCAGCCCGGTTCCGCCGTCGCGCGGGGCCCGTCCCTCGGACGGGCCGCCGCGGCCGCAGGTCACGCCCCCACGCACCCCGGGACGCGGCGATCCGCCACGTCCCGCACCACCCCCGACACGCAGAGCCACCGAGAAACCCTGGAGCGATCATGGCAGCCATCACCTTCGCGGAGGACGTCGCCGGCGCCAGACCCGGCGAAGGCGACGGGGCGGTCCCCCGCCTCACCGTCATCGGCACCGGATACCTCGGCGCCACGCACGCCATCTGCATGGCCGTCCTCGGCTTCGACGTCCTGGGTGTGGACGTCGACCCGGGCAAGATCGAGCGTCTCGCCGGCGGCGAGGTGCCGTTCTTCGAGCCCGGTCTGCCCGAACTGCTCGCCAAGGCACTGGACTCCGGGCGGCTGCGCTTCACGACCAGCTTCGAGGAGGCCGCCGAGTTCGGCGACGTCCACTTCATCTGCGTGGGCACGCCCCAGCAGCGGGGCTCCGACGCGGCCGACATGACCTATGTCGACAGCGCGGTGACCGAACTCGCCCGGCACCTGCGCCGGCGCGCGCTCGTCGTCGGCAAGTCCACCGTCCCGGTGGGCACCGCGGCGCGGCTCACCGAGCTGGTGAGGAACACCGCGCCGGCCGGCTCCGAGGTCGAGCTCGCCTGGAACCCCGAGTTCCTGCGCGAGGGCTACGCCGTGGACGACACCCTGCGCCCGGACCGGCTGGTCTTCGGCACCGCGTCGGCCTGGGCGGAGGAGCAGTTGCGTGCCGCCTTCGCGCCGGTGATCGCCCGTGACACCCCGGTGGTCGTCACCGACCTCACCACCGCAGAACTGGTCAAGGTGGCCGCCAACTCCTTCCTCGCCACCAAGATCTCGTACATCAACGCCATGGCCGAGGTCTGCGAGGCCACCGGCGGCGACGTCACCGGCCTCGCCGAGGCGCTGGCGTACGACGACCGGATCGGCGGGCGCTTCCTCAAGCCGGGCCTCGGCTTCGGCGGCGGCTGCCTCCCCAAGGACATCCGGGCCTTCGCGCACCGGGCCGAGGAGCTCGGCGTCGGCCAGGCCGTCGCCTTCCTCCGCGAGGTGGACGGCATCAACAAGCGCCGCCGCGCCCGCACCGTCGACCTCGTGCGCGAGATGGCGGGCGGCGACCTCACCGGGGTGCGGGTGACCGCCCTCGGCGCCGCCTTCAAGCCCAACTCCGACGACATCCGCGACGCCCCCGCGCTGGACGTCGCGAGCACCCTGCACCAGCTCGGCGCCCACGTCACCGTCGTCGACCCGGCCGCCACCGAGAACGCGCGGCGCAGCCACCCGGAGCTGTCCTACGGCACCGACGCGCTCTCCGCCGCGACCGGCGCCGACGTCGTCGTCCTGCTCACCGAGTGGACCGAGTTCCGGCAGATCGACCCCGAGGCGATGGGCGCCGTCGTCGCCTCCCGCCGCATCGTGGACGGGCGGCACGCCCTGGACCCGGTCCAGTGGCGCACCGCGGGCTGGGAGTACCGCGCCCTCGGCCGCCCCTGACGGTGGGCCGCGCCGGGCCCCGCGCGGGGCCCGGCGCCGGAGGTCCCGCTGCCGCGGCGGCGGCCCGGGCACGGGTGTGCCGGTGAACTCCCGTCTTCTTGATGGCCGGTCGGGGCGCCCGTACGCTGCGTCTGTTCACCTCTGATCCGCCGGTGATGGGGAGTTGACGCCTTGTCAGGAACGCCGACCGTGCCGCCGACCGACGAGGACATCCTCCGGGCAGTGGAGCAGCACCTCTCCGAGCGGGGCGGCGGCGACCCCGTCCGGCTCGGCCACCTCACCGCCGTGCGGATCTCCTGGCACTCGCTGCTGGACTGCCGGATCGTGCGGACCACGCAGACCCGCACGGAGAGCGCGCGGTCCCACAAGGGCCGTATCGACCTGTCGAAGCGCGCGGTCTACACCGACCTGACGACCCACAAGGCCGACCCGCCTCCCGAGCCCGGCCGGCCGCGGCGGATCGAACTCGTCCAGCGCGACTCCATACGCGAGCGCGCCTGCGACTGCGGCAACGGGACGTGGCACTGCAAGCGGTGCGAGGGCCGCGGCGACATCCCCTGCGACACCACCGTCGTCTGCGCCGCCTGCCGCGGCCTTGACCCCTGCACCGCGTGCGAGGGCACCGGCCGCGCCCGCGCGTCCGCGCGGCGCGGTGCGGCGGACGGCGCCGGCGGAGCATCGGCCCAGGCCTCGCCGGAGCGCGTCCGCTGCGCGAAGTGCCGCAGTCCGCGCGCCGCGTGCCCCAAGTGCGCGGGCCGTGCCCGGACGGAGTGCCCCAAGTGCGCGGGGCGCGGCTCCGTCCCGTGCCCACCGTGCAAGGGCTCCGGAACCGTCCCGCACGAGGCCTGCGGCGGCACCGGCGTGATCACCACGTGGACCGGCGCCGTCATCGAGGAGCGCGACCGCACCGAGGCGGTGACGCTGCCCGAGAGGCGGCCGCCGTTGCGGGCCCGGCGCCGTGCCGAGTCCGCCGGGGACTGGCGCGAGACGGTGCTGACCTCGTTCCGGGCCGATCTGCCCGCCGACCTGGAGCACGAGCACCACGGCGCGATCGCCCCCCGGCTGGGCCGCATCCCCGGCGAGGTCGCCCGTCGCGTCACCATCCGCCATCTGCCGCTCGCGCGGCTCACCACCCACCACGAACCGGACCGGGTCTTCTATGTGTTCCCCGGTCGTTCCGGGCCGGAGGTCGTCCCGCTCCCGTCCCGGCGGCGGGTGCTGCGCGCGACCGCGGTGGCGGTGGCGTCGCTGGTGGTGGCCCTGCTCGTGCTGGCGCTGGTCCTGTAGCCGCAGGCTGTCCTGGGGCGGGTCAGCCCTGGTGCCACTTCTGGTTGGCGGAGCCGAGGCAGGTCCACAGCTGCAGCCGGGTGCCGGCGCCGGTGCCGTTGTCCACCACGTCCACGCACTTGTCGGCCTGCCGGTTCACCAGGTCGCCCGCGCCGCTGAGGTAGAACTGCTGGGCCCCGTTGCCCCGGCAGGTGGCGAGCTGGATGACCGCGCCGTTGGCGGTGGAGCCCCAGGCCACGTCCATGCACAGGCCCATCGCGCGCAGGCTGCCGTCGGAGGCGAAGACCCACTTCTGGTTGGCCATGCCGTCGCAGTTCCAGATCTGCAGCGGGGTGCCGTCCTTGGCCGTGCCGCCGGTGGCGTCGGTGACGTCGATGCACCGGCCGGAGGCCGATCCGATCAGGCCTGTTCCCGGCACGGTCGCGGGGTTCCCGGAGCCGCCGGAGCCGCCGGTGCTCCCCGAGCCGCCCGAGCCGCCCGAACTCCCCGATCCGCCCGCGGGTTTGCCGGTGGCGGTCGCGGTGGCGCCGGCGGTGTGCTCGGTGCCCGCCGGGTGGTTCTGCCCCCCGCCCCCGGACTGCTGACCCGACGTTCCGGTGCCGGGCGCGAGCAGCCCCGCGCCGCCCGTGCCCTGGCCCCCCGAGCCTGCCGAACCCGCCGCGCCGGTCGGCCGGGAGTGGCCGGGGGAGGCCGGCCGGTTTGGCTGCGCCGAGGGGGCACCGGGGCTGCCGGAGGCGGTCGCCCCGGGCTCGGGAGCGTCCTCGGCGACCGTCCGGACGGAGGTCGCGGGCGACTCCGAGAAGAGGTCGATCCGCCCGAGGAGGGGCACGATCAGCACACCGGCCACGGCCAGCGCCACCGCGCCGACGGCGGTGGCCCACACCCGCCTGCCCGGCAGCAGTCCGCGTCGCGGCAGGGCGGGACGGCGGGCGAAGGTCTCGGTGAACGGTGCCGCCGGGTCACCGGTCCGGTCCTCGGACGGACCGCCGGAGGACCCGGAAGAGAGAACGGACGGCACGACGTCTCCTCAAAGGCGCGAAGAATTCATCGGAAATCAGCAAAAGGGGCATAGGAAAAGCCCAGAGCCCCCGTCGCGGCAGCGTCGGCGTCACGGGAGCACCCACACCGTAGCGAACTCCCGCCACTGTACGATCGCGGCTGGGAACGGAAGGCCGAATGCCGACCGATGTTGCCCGTCTGCGGTTGTGCGCCCTGTCGTGAGCGCTGATTTAATCACCGCCGCAATCATCTTCGATCCCTGGGGAGAGGTCGTGAGCCTCGTCGACCATGGCCGCACAGGCGGGGAAGAGGACGCTGTCGCGCTCCTCCTCGCCGAACGGGACAGCCTCCGCCGCTTCGTCACGGGACTGATCGGACGCGACCCCCACACCGTGGAGGACGTGGTCCAGGAGACCATGCTGCGGGCCTGGCAGCTCGCCCCGCTCCTGGAGTGGCGCGAGCGGCCGATCCGCATGTGGCTGTTCCGGGTGGCCCGCAACCTCGTGGCCGACCGGGTCCGGAGGAACCGCGCCGTGCCCATCGGGGTCACGCCGGACGACTTCGCCGCGGCGACCACGGCGTCCGTCCCGGACCACGCCGAGGAGGTCGGGGACCGGCGCGTGCTGGTCGAGGCCCTGTACGCACTCGCCCCCGCGCACCGCGAGGCGGTGGCCAGGGTCCACCTGCTCGGGCAGACCGGGGAGGACGTGGCCCGCACCCTGGGCGTGCCGCGGGGGACGGTCAAGTCCCGTACCCACCACGGCATCCGGGCGCTGCGCGACGAACTCGGCGCCCGCGGGCTCGCCGGACCGGCGGGCGACGCCGGCCGCGGAAGGACCGCCGCGTGATCGCCGGGGGCGGGCTGACCGCCTGGCTCGGGCTGGCCGGCGCCGTCATCCTCGTCGTGACGGTGACGCACTGGCTGGTGCGGCGCGGCGGCGGCTGGAAGGCCCTGTTCCGCCGCACGCGGCGCGAAGTGCGGCTGACGGTACTGGCGTTCACCGTGCCGGTGCGCACCGAGGTGCGCTACCGGCGCCGGCTGCGGCTGCTGCTGCGGCTCCTGAAGGACCCGGCCCTGTGGGCCGACGCGGAGCGGGCCATGACCCGGGCCGCGGCCGTCGACCCGGCGGCCCGCCCGTACGGCGTGCTGGCCGGGCCCGACCTGGTGGGCGTGCTGGTCGCCGCGGGTGCGGCGCAGGGCTCCGCGGTCCCCGTACCGCCCGAGCCGTGGGCGGCGGACGCCGCCGACCCGCGCCTGTGGTGGATCGCCCGCGCCGACGTGGCCGAACCCAAGAGCCCGGAGAGCGCGGAGAACGCGCAGGACACCGTCGCCGCCGTGCCGCTGCTGGTCTGCGCGGGCACCGACGGACGCAACGCGGTGCTGCTGGACCTGTACACCGGGCCGCCCGCGGTCTCCGTCCACGGCGCCCCGCGCGCCTCCCGCGCGGTGCTCCAGGCCCTCGCCGCCCAGCTGGAGGTCCGGCTGCCGGCGGGCTCGGTCGCGGTCGCGGCCGGGGTGCACCCGCGGCACGCGGGACGGCCGGCGGCGGAGATCGTGGAACAGCCCGGGATCGCCTTCGCGGTGTGCGCGGAGCCGGTCGACCGGCCGCTGCCGGACGGTGTGCGGCTGCTGACCCTGGGCGCCGCCCGGGGCCGGGTGCGGCTGCTGGCCGCGGCCCGGGACGGGATGCTCACCGTCCACGGCGCCCCCGCGGTCGGGCGGATCGACGCCCTGCCGCTGTCGCGCGCGGTGGTCAAGGCCCTGCACGACCTGCCGCCCCACCCGGCGTCCGCCGGGCCGGACGACGAGCCGCCGGTCGTCCTCGCGCCCGTCGTGCACCCCGACGTGCTGCCCGCCGGTGTCGCGGCGGCGCCCCACGACGATCTGGCCGAGCCCGACTTCGCGCTCGGGGTCACCTCCGAGGCCGCCCCGGCCCCGGCCGCCGCGGGGGCCGTCCGGGAGCGCCCCGCCGCCGCGCTCGGCCTCGCCGCCGACGACGATCTCGCCGAGCCCACGACCTCCGGCATCGCCGGCGTCTCCGCAGCGCCTCAGACGCCCTGACGCACCGACGGGAAACCGTGAACCTCACCATCACCACCGTGGACAGCGCGGACGGACTCCGCCGCGACCACCAGTTGCGGCTCCCCGCCGACGCCACCATCGGGGAACTCGCGGCGGCACTGGAGCAGCAGCACGCGCCGGCCGCCGGGGCCGGCTCCGGGCCGGAGTGGGCGGCCGCCGCCGCACCCGCCGCCCGGCCCCTGTACGCGGGCGGCCACCGCCTGGACCCTGCCGCCCGCGTCGCCGGCGCCGGTGTCCGGGACGGGGGCCTGCTGGGCTTCGGCGGCCCCGCCGTGGCCGCCGACCTGGTGCGGCTGGCCGGCGACGACGAGCTGGAACTCGCCGAGGTTCACGTGGTGTCCGGCCCCGGCGCCGGGCGCACCTGGCGGCTCGGCCCCGGCAGTCACGAGATCGGATCCGACCCGCTGTGCGCCATCCGGCTCGACGCCCTGGCCGGGGGCGTGCCCGCCCGCGGTCTGTGGGTGACGGTCGCCCCCGACGGGACCGCGTCCTGGCACCGCACGTCCGAGGAGCCCGGCGGATCGGTGCGGGCGCGCGTGGCGGCCCCGCCGCCGGACGACGCCGTCACCGCCCTGCGCCGTCCCCGCCCGCTGCAGGTGGCCACCGAGCGCACCGGCGCCCCGGGGCAGCCCGTGCCCTGGCCGGCCGGGGAGGACCTGACCGTGGGATCGGTGCTGCTGCGGCTCAGCGCGCCGGTCGAGGCGGACGCCGCCGTCACCCCGTCCGCCGACGGGTACGGGATCGATTACAACCGCCCGCCGCGGATCGCGCCGCACCTGGACGCCGAGCGGGTCCGGCTGCCGTCGCCGCCGTCGCCGCCGAACAAGCGCCCCTTTCCGGCCGTGATGATGCTGTCGCCGGTGATCCTCGGCCTGTTCATGATCAGCATCTTCAAGTCGTACTACTTCGTCGTCTTCATCCTGCTCGGCCCCACCATGCTGGTCTCCAACTGGGTCACCGGCCGGCGCACCGCCCGCAAGGACTACGAGGAGGCGGAGCGGCAGTACGCCCGGCGCCGCGCCACGCTGGAGGAGGGCGTCCGCGAGGCGGTCGCCCGGGAGCGCACCGTCCGCGACATCACCGGGCCCGACCCGGCCGCGGTCGCCCTCATCGCCACCGGCCCCGGCGGCCGGCTGTGGGAGCGGCGCCGCCACGACCCCGACCACCTCGTGCTGCGCCTGGGCACCGCCGACCAGCCCTCGCTGCGCGAGCTGGAGGACCCCTCCCGCGACGAGAACCACCGCGCGATCCGCTGGAACATCCCCGACACCCCCATCGGCGTCGACATCCCGGCGCACGGCGTGGTCGGCATGGCCGGTCCCGCGGCGGACGTACAGCCGCTCGCCCGCTGGCTGGTGATGCAGGCGGCCGTTCTGCACAGCCCCCGCGACCTGCGCGTCATCGTCCTCACCGAGCCCGAGCGGGCCGCCGAGTGGGCCTGGGTGCGGTGGCTGCCGCACCTGCGCCCCGCCGGCTCCGCCGGGCCCGTCGTCCTGATCGGCAACGACGCGGAGTCCACCAACGCCCGGGTCGGCGAGCTGGTCTCGCAGATCGAGTCCCGCAAGCGAGCGATCGGCGCGGACCGCAACGCCGGCTTCCGTGAGGCCGACGTGCTGGTGATCGCCGACGGCGCCCGCCGGCTGCGCGACGTGCCCGGCATGGTGCAGGTGCTCACCGAGGGCCCGGGCGTGCGCGTCTTCAGCGTCTGCCTGGACGAGCAGGAGCGGCTGCTGCCCGAGGAGAGCACCGGCGTGGTGCTCGCCGCCGGCGGCCGGCTGACCGTCAAGCGCCCCGGCACCCCCGACGTCCCTGCGGTCCGCGCCGACCAGGTCGCGGCCCAGTGGTGCGAGCAACTGGCCCGCGCGCTGGCGCCCCTCCGGGACGTCAGCCCCGAGCACGACGCCGGACTCCCGCAGCGGGTACGGCTGCTTGACCTGCTGGGCCAGGAGCCGCCCAGCGCGGAAGCCCTCCTGGAGGGCTGGCGGAACCGGCCCGCGTCCACCTCCTTCGTGCTCGGCAGCGGCTTCGACGGGCCGCTCTCCCTGGACCTGGTGCAGGACGGCCCGCACGGCCTGGTCGCGGGGACCACCGGCTCCGGCAAGTCCGAGCTGCTGCAGACCTTCGTGGCCTCGCTCGCCGCCGCCAACCGGCCCGACGAGCTGACCTTCGTCCTCGTCGACTACAAGGGCGGCAGCGCCTTCAAGGAGTGCGCGCACCTCCCGCACACCCTGGGCATGGTCACCGACCTCGACGCCCACCTCGTGGAACGGGCCCTGGAGTCGCTCGGCGCCGAACTGCGCCGCCGCGAGCAGGTGCTCGCCGCCGCCGACGCCAAGGACCACCCCGAGTACCGCGCCAAGCGCGCCGCCGACCCCTCCCTGGCGCCGCTCCCCCGGCTGCTGCTGGTCATCGACGAGTTCGCGACCCTGGTGCGCGAGGTGCCCGAATTCGTGCCCGGCCTCATCAGCATCGCCCAGCGCGGCCGTTCGCTGGGCATCCACCTGATCCTGGCCACCCAGCGCCCGGCCGGTGTGGTGACCGGCGACATCCGGGCCAACACCAACCTTCGTATCGCGCTGCGGGTCACCGACCAGACCGAGAGCCAGGACATCATCGACACCCGGGACGCGGGCGACATCTCGCCCGCCACCCCGGGACGCGCCCTGATCCGCCGCGGGCCGAAGTCGGCAGAGCCGTTCCAGACCGCCTGGGTCGGCGCCGAGCGTCCCCGCCCGAGGGCGGAGGGAACCCCCGAGCCGGAGGCCGGGGCCCGCAAGGTGGTCCGCGCCGGCGAACTGTCGTGGGACGGGCTGGGCCGGCCCGCCGTCCTGCCCGCCGAGCCCGCCGCGGCGGCCGTCGCACCGCAGAGCCCGGCACCGACGGACCTTCAGGAACTCGTCGCCGAGATCCGCGCCGCCGCGGACGCGCTGGAGGACTTCACCCCCCAGCCCAGCCCCTGGCTCCCGCCGCTCCAGGACGCACTGGTCCTGGACGACCTCGACGCGTTCGGCTCGGACCGCGAGGGGCGGTTGCTCATCCCGTACGCGCTGGAGGACGTGCCGCAGCTCCAGCAGCGCCGGGTGGCCGTGGCGGACCTCTCCTCCTTCGGGCACCTGTACGTCATCGGCTCCCCGCGCTCCGGTCGCACCCAGGTGCTGCGCACGCTGGCCGGATCCGCCGCGCGCAAGGCGAGCAGCGCGGACGTGCACCTGTACGGGATCGACGCGGGCGGCGGCGGCCTGGCCGCCCTCTCCGCGCTGCCGCACTGCGGTGCCGTGGTCTCCCGGCACGACATGGAGCGGCTCGGGCGCCTGCTGCGCCGCCTCAACCAGGAGTTGACGAACCGTCAGGACCTGGCGCAGCAGCACAACGCCACGGGCATCACCGAGCTGCGCCGACTGCTGCCGGCGGCCGAGCGTCCCGCGCACATCCTGCTGCTCGTCGACGGCTGGGACTCGCTGTCCGTCATCCTCGACGAGCACGACCACGGACAGCTGGTCCAGGAGGTGATCCGGCTGGTGCGCGAGGGCGCGGGAGCCGGCATCCATGTCGTCGCCACCTCCGAACGCTCCTTGCTGGGCGGGCGGATGGCCGCCCACAACGACCACAAGCTGCTGCTGCGGCAGGGCGACCGCAGCGACTACCAGGCGGTCGGCCTGATGCCCGGCAAGATCCCGTCGAACATCCCGCCCGGCCGCGGCTGGCACGTCCTGACCGGCACCGAGACCCAGGTGGCGCAGCTCGCCCCGGGCGGCGGCACCGAGCAGGCCGAGGCGCTCCGCTCGATCGGCGAGACCGCCCGCAAGCGGGACGTCCGGGTGCCGCAGGCGCGCCGGCCGTTCCAGATCGCCTCGCTGCCGCGGTCGGTGGAGTTCGCCGAGACGTACGACAAGGTGCCCGCCGCTTCCAGGCGCCCGCTGTGGGGCCTGCTCGGCGTCGGCGGCGACTCCGGCGAGCCCGTCGGCGCGGACCTCGCCGGCTCGTCCTCGGTGTTCGGCGTGCTCGGCCCCGCCGGGTCCGGGCGCAGCAACGCCCTCGCCTCGCTGGCCGTCTCGCTGCTGGCCGGCGGCACCTCGCTGGTCGTCCTCACCCCCCGCGAGTCGCCGCTGCGGGCGCTCGCCCGGCATGCGACGGCCCGGGTGCTCACCGAGCCGGACCCGTCGGCGGACGACGTGCGGGCGGCGCTCGACGCGCTGCCCGGCCCCCGGGTGGTGATGGTCGACGACGCCGACCTGCTGATGAACCCGGCCGCGGACAAACTCCTCAAGGAGATCGCGGTCTCCGGCCGCGACCAGGGCCTCGGCCTGGTCTACGCCGCCTCCGCCGACGGACTCCAGGGCGGCCTCAGCGGCTGGACGGTCAGCGCCAAGCGCGCCCGCCGTGGTCTGCTGCTCGGCCCGAAGACCCTGTCCGAGGGCGATCTGATCGGTGTACGGCTGCCGCAGAGCGTCGTACGGTCGGTCGCCCACCCGGGTCGCGGCTGGACCGCGGGCCCGGGCGGCACGGTGATGGCCGTCCAGGTGCCGTTGACGACGCTGCGCGCCGAGTAGCGCGCCGGAACGGCGGAGGGGGGGGGGGGGGGCGGGGGTGGGATCTTTGCGGGGGGTCGTGTGCCTGAGCACCCCGTCACAGGGGTGCTCAGGCACACGAGGTGACGCCG
>NZ_JBHXSO010000037.1:47592-91157 GCF_042714775.1 Streptomyces sp. NPDC058691
CTCGCCCCCCGCGGCCCCCCCGTGGCCCGCCCCGCCGGGGGGGGGGGCGCGCCGGGTCCGCTTCCCCCCCCCCCCCCCCCTCCTGTGTGTTCGCCGTGCTTCGCCCTGTTTCGCCGTCCGGCGATCAGCCCTTGGTGAGGCTGCTGCTGATGCCCTGGTCGAACTGGATCGCGTTGTCCTTGATGCCCTTGAACATCTCCGAGAAGTCGTTGATGCCCTTCACGGCGGCCAGCAGGCTGGTGTCGAAGTTGTTGTAGGTCGTCCGGATGACCTCACTGGACTGCTGGAAGACCATGCCGTCGTCGACCAGGGTGTTGACCCGGTTGCGCAGGTTGCTCAGCACCGGGAGCAGGTTCTCGTGGGCGTCGTGGAGCAGCGCCACGACCTCCTCGATCTTGGCGTAGTCGAGATTGATGCCGTTGTAAGCCATGGTCGTCCTGTCCGTTCTGGATTGTCGGTGGGGGTACCGGGGGAGGGCTACGCGATGTGCGGGTTGGTGCCGCCGGGCGGGTGCGGCGGCGGCCGGTCGTCGCCGTTGTTGTGGCTGCCGGAGCCGGATCCCGAGCCGTTCGGGTCGTCGCCGCCGACCGGCTGCCAGTCCGGCTGCTTGCCGTCGGCGCCCTTCGGGCCGCGGGTGTACTCGGTGTGGTCGCCGTCGCTGCCGGTGACGGTCATGGTGCCGCTGCCGTCGCTGTGGAGGCTGGTCACCGAGTGGACCGTGCTTCCGTCCGGGTACGAGGTGTCCGTCGTGTAGTTCAGCCCGTCGGGGCTGTAGTTCGTGGTCGAGGTGTACGTCTTGCCGTCGTAGGTGACGGTCGACACCTCCTTGATCACGTGGCGGTTCGCGTCGAGCGTCAGATCCGTCACGACGCTGCCGCGCGAGGTGTCGATCTGCTGATGCAGGGGCGGCTGGTCGCCGGGATTCGTGGCGGAGCAGAAGTCCGGCATCTTGCCGTCCGGGCCGGGCACGCAGTCCTTGAGGTGGGCCTGCTTGTAGTCCCACAGGTCCTTGTCGTGGAAGTAGTTCTGCAGGGCCAGGTTGTTGCCCGTGATGCCCATGCCCTGGGCGAGTCCGGAGTCGAAGGACATGAACGCCTCGCCGACCGACCCGAAAGCGCCGGCCAGTTCCTTCAGGCCCTTGTCCGCCCGGCTCATCGTGCTCTGGGCGTTGTAGTAGAAGTCGCTGAGCGCCTCGGCCAGCCCGGCGTCGCCCAGCACGGTGTAGCCGTCGCCCTGGCCCAGCTGCGAGAACAGGCTGTGGTCGAGGAGCGGCCCGATGCTGCCCGCCAGGTTCTCCAGGTCCTTCTTGGCATCGTTGAGGACGTCGTAGTCGATCTTGAGTTTGTCGGGCAAGAGGGCCTCCGGTCCCCGTCGAGACTCCGGTCAGCAGGACCACGCGCGGGGGGCCCGGGCGGTTCACCTCCGGCCGCTTGTGTAGCGCACGTCACGTGAACCGCACCCCGCGCTCGTGCGTGGTCCCGGTGGGAGCAGCCGCCCCGCGTTCTGTCGTTCCGGGAGGAACCCCGTATGCCACGCCCGACCGACTGGAACGCGATCGGGCTGTCCGGAGACCCGACCCCGGGCGACCCCGAGCAGATCAGGACGCTCTCCACCGAGCTGAAGAACCTGGGCACCTCGGCCCGGGAGATCAGCACCGCCATCGACGCGGTGATGAACACCGCCGGCGACAGCGTTTTCGTCGGTGAGGCCGCCGACGCCCTGCGCGGAAAGGTCGACAACCGCCTGCGCCACCACATCGAGGACGTGGCGCAGTCCTTCGAGTCCGCCTCGACCAGCCTGAGCGGCTGGGCCGACAAGCTGGTCGAGCTCCAGTCCAGGGCCGACGGCGCCCTCAACTCCGGACGCGGGCTCTCCGAGGACGACCCGCAGCGGGAGACCTACGCGACCACCGCCCGGCAGGCCGGCACCGAGCACGGCGAGGGGGCCTCGTCGGCGGCCGGTGCCATCCGGGGCGTCGCCAACATCCAGCTGCCCATCTCCGAGTGCCAGCTGTTCTGGGAGGCGTTCCAGTGGCTGGCGATCATCCTGATCATCCCGGCGCTGATCTTCGGCGGGCCCATCGCGCTGCTGGCCCTGGGCGTCAACCTCACCCTCTTCGTCAAGACCATCGTCGACTTCGCCAAGGGCGACGCCAGCTTCCTCGACCTCTTCCTCGCGGGCCTCGGCATCCTGGCCCCGACCACCAAGGCCCTGCCGATCTTCCAGATCATCAAGGCCGGCGGAACCGCCTTCGCCAAGGGGTTCACCCAGATCGCCCGCGGCACCTTCCAGGCGCTGCGCAACCTGTTCACCAACGGCTTCCGGTTGACCACGATCATGCCGAGCCTGCAGGACTTCGTGCGGCTCAGCTCCACCTGGGTACGCCAGGGCGGACTGTGGGTGATGCAGGGCATCCACAACCTGCCCGCGCTCACCGGAATGGCCTTCCAGCGCGGCGGCCTGACCGTCCTGGAGAACCTGCGCGCCCTCCCCGGAGTGGTGCGCGGACTGCCGGCCACCTTCGGCCGGGGCGTAGTCGCCGGCTGGAACGGCCTCGGCCGCGGCATCGTCACGGCCTGGCACGGAGTGGGCACCGGCACCAAGGCCACCTGGGACTTCGCCGTCCGGGAGCTCGGCGGCACCAAGTGGACGCGACTGCTGCTGCCCGTGGACGCCGGTGAGATCGGCCAGTACGGATGGCGCGGCGCACTGCGCATCGGCCTCTTCGACCGCGGCGTCATGGGCAACCACATCTTCGGCGCGCCCCTCGGCGGGGCGATCGGCCACGGTGTCAGCGCCGTGCCGATGCCGCACGGCCCGCACGGCGTGGACGGGCTCGTCGACATGCCCCGCATCGAGCTCAGCAACGTCCGGCTCGGCGACTGGGCCGGTACCCACGCCGGCCTGCGCCCCTTCGAGCTCAACAGCGGCCCGATCGACATGGCGTCCGCGCTGCGGCCCCCCTCCCTCCACATGGGCGACGTCGGCGCCATCGGCGACCGGGCCGGGCTGGGCTTCCACGCCTCCCGGCAGCTGGACGCCCTGGTCGACATCCCCAAGGCCCACCTGAACAACCTGCGGCTCGACGGCTTCAGCCCGCTGCCCGCCCGCGCCGACGGCGGCCTCGGCGTCAGCGCGGTCACCTCGGCACCGACCCTCCACCCCTCCGGCCTGTACCTGCCCGGCGCCGCCGGCACGCCGGCGGCGCACGGGGTCGACCTCGCGGCCGGTGCCCCCGTCACGGGCGGCACCCACTCAGCGCTCACCGCCGTGCAGGCACCGCCGCCGGGCACCGCGGCCCACGCCGACGTGCTGCTTCCGGGCGGCCCCGGCGGCACCCACGCCCCCGGGAGCATCGCGCTCACCGGAACGCACATGACGTCCCCGGGTACCGGAGCGGCCGGCAACCTGCTCACCCCGGGCGCGCCGGGCACCGGCCCCGGCGCCCTGCACACCGCGCTGACCGGCACCCAGACGCCCCCGCCCGGTGCCACCGCGCACGACCTGGTGGCGAGCATCACCCCGGGCGGCCCGGCGACGGGCGCCCACCCCCCGGTCACCACGATCGGCCAGCTCCACCACGGCGGTCCCGGCGCCACCGGTACGACGGCGTTCGACCTGCTCGCGACCGGCGGCCGCGGCACCCCCAACACCCCGGTCCCCGCCGGTGCGGGGGCCAATCTCGGCGACCGCACCACCAGTGCGCTGACGGCCCATCAGACCAGCCTGCACCTCGACGAGCTCGTCCACTCCCCGGGCTCCCCGCGCCCGAACGCCGCTCCCGACCGCGTCGCCCCCGGTTCGCACGGCGCGGGCGCCCTGCCGCCGGGCAACGCCCCCCGGTCCGCGCTCGACCTGGTCGACGCCGGCACCGGGGTGCGTCCCGCCGACACCCACGCCTTCGCCGGCGCCCCCGGCAAGAGCGCCGACGACGCGGGCCACGCCTTCGCGGGCGCGCCCGCGAGCAAGGGCGACCACCCCCCGCTCCCCGCGGCGGCCCAGGATCTGCACGGCACCCCGGTCCGTCCGGGACCGGGCGGCCGCGGCCCGCACACCCCGGAGAGCACGCCGCACACCGCCACCGACCCGGCACCCGCCTCCGCCGGCGCCGGGAAGACGCCCGCGCCGGCGGCGGGTGGCGGCCACGTGCTGTCGCGTGACGCGGACCTGCTCCACGAGGTCAACATCAAGCTGCGCAAGATGGGCCACGACGCGACGACGCCGGGCACCATGAACGCGTCCCGCGAGGCACTGGAGGACATCAGGGGAGCGGGCTTCACGAAGGTCGACATCCGGGCCCAGGCCGACCAGCTCGCCGTGCACATCGCGGGCCCGGAACGCGGCAGGCTCCCGGGCGGCGTGCGGGAGACGGACCTCACGCACGACGCGCCTGTCGCCCCGGGGGCGGGCGGGCACCACGCGCCGCCGGTCCCGCCGCGGCCGGAGAGCGGCCTGCTCGCCGGGCTCGACGACATGTTCCTGGACGACGCCGGCGTACCGATGCGTTCGCACTTCGACACGCACGACATGGACGACACCGGCGCGCCGATGCGTTCGCACTTCGACATGGACGACGACTCGGTGCCCGGGTCCCCGGTCGGCCAGGGCGGTACCGAGGACCTGGACGGCTTCTCGGAGTTCGTGGACCTGATCCGGCCGCTGCGGCAGCACGTGGAGCGCGCCTTCGACAACCCCGCGGCCGACATCGAGGTGGCCATCCTGGCCAATCCCGGCGGCCGGACCTGGCGGGAGTTCTCCGACGACGTGGGCCACGCCATGGTGTCGGTGATGCTGCCGGGCGAGCGCGCGCCCCTGACCATCGGGTTCTATCCCTCGGACGGCTTGTTCGGGCACCCGGGTGCCATCGTCGACGACGCCGGGTACGTCCTGTCCGGCCACGTCCGTGTCCTGGGCACCTACCGGATCACCGCGGCGCAGTTGTTCGACGGATACCGCTACGCGATGGCGCACTCCGGCGCCGTGTACGACCTGTTCCGTTACAACTGCGTGCGGTTCGCCGAGGGGTTCGTCTCCGCGGCGGTCGGCAAGTCGGTGGCGGACCTGTGGGTCGCGGCCCCGTACCGCCTGGTCGACACGATGCTGCGGCGCGACGGTGCCTGGCACTGGGCGGACGGCCCGTCGCCCGTGGTCGATCTGACGGCCGGCGACCTGGCCCGTTACCGGGCCGCCGACGCCTATCTGAAGAACGGGAGCGTCGTTCCTCCGGAACAGTTCCAGAACGCCTTCGTCAAGGCACGCCAATGGGTGCTGTTCGACCACCAGCGTCCCTTGATCGTCGGAGAGACGAAGACCCCCCTCCAGGTGGATCAGCTCGATCTGCTCAGCCGGTTCGAGACCATGGTCACGCATGCCGTCGTCACGGGCGGCGACGACGCGGGACGCCAGCTCTCCCGTGAACTGGGAACGTCCTACGGCACGTTGCGCCCCGGGCTGGCCGATCTTCCGGCGCCGTCGGCCGGCGCCCCGGCGGCCGGGGACGCCCTCTCCGGGATCGGCCGGGGCGGAGCGAACGGTCTCCCGCAGCCTGCTCCCCTGCCGGGTGCCCCGGCCGCCGGGGACTCCCTCGGATCCGTGCCGTCGCCGCCGACGTCGACACGGACGTCGACGATGTCCGGGACGTCAGGGACCTCGGGGATGTCGGACATGGACCTGGTGCTCCACCAGATCGACGACATGCTGCACGACATGGGCGTGTTCCGGACGTCGGTGGACGACCTGTCGACCGGCACGCCGTCGGTGTCCCACGGGTCCGGAGTGCACGACGGCGGCCTGGGCGGCCTGCCGGACGTCCACCCGTCGGGGTCGCCGGCGAACGCGCACGGAGGGACGGGCGGCGACGTCCACGCCGTCCCCGGGCGGCAGCCCGGTACGCCCGGTACGTCCGGCGGCGCCGGGCACGCCGGCACGGGCATCGATCTCCACGGTGTCGGCGGCGACGACTTCATGCGGTTCGTGGAGGACGCGCGACCGGTGCGGCAGCACGTGGAGGACGCGATCGGCGACTCCAGGGCCGACATCCGGCTGGTGATCGGAATGGACCGTGAGACGGGCAGTCCCTCGCTGTCGGTGTGGCTGCCGGGCCGGCACGAGCCGGTGACCCTGGGCCCGGGCGCGTCGGGCGAACTCGGTGCCGTCCGCGGCGGCGTCGACGGGATCCACGGCAACGGTGTGCTGGTCCTTGCGGACCACCAGATCACGGCGGCCCAGCTGGGGAGCGCCTACCGCTACGCGCTGGAGAACCTGCCGACGTGGCGGGCCGACGCCGGCCGGTTCACCGAGGAGTTCATGACGTCCGCGCTCGACGCGCGGCCGGTGTCCGCGGAGTCGTCGGCCGGTACGGCGGGGCACGGAGTCCTGGACGACATTACGGACTCCCCCGCCCCGTCGGTGGACAAGGGCAAGGGCAGGGCCCCGGACCACACGCCGGACACCACCGGCTCGTGGCCGGGCGACGGCGGTGCACACGGTGACGCCGCGCGGAACTCGGCGGCGATCGACGCGGGAGCGGCCGTCACGGACGCCCGGCGCGGGGTGATCGATGCCCGGAACGTCCGGGACGACCTCCAGGCACGGTACGAGCGGGGTGTCGGCACCTCGGCCGAGGCCGACGGCGTCCGGTACCTCGAATCGTGGGAGCCGGTCCGGCAGGCCGACGACGCGCTGGCCCGGGCCGAGGCCCACTGGTCCGAGGTCACGGGCGGCGCGCCGCTTCCCGAGGTGCAGTCGCACGGTGGATACGGGCTCGGCGGCGGCGCGCCGCACCAGCCCGGGGACCCGCATCCGTCGGGCGGGACGCACCCCGCGACGGCCGGCGACGACCTGGCGACCGCCGGGCCCTCGGCCCCGCACCAGCCCACCCCTCTGCCGGCGGTCGACAACCGCTCGGTCGTCGGCATCCCCGGCCAGGACGGGCTCGTCGTCCGCGCCGAACGCGGCAAGGCCCCGGAACTGGTGGGGAACGCCGAGGTCGGCGGCCACCGCTTCGAGGTGGCCGATGTCCAGCGCGGGGGTGCCCAGTTCACCGTCCGGCAGCTGGACGCCGGCGGTTCGGTCGTCCACAGCTGGACGTACAAGCGGCTGGGGCCGCAGCTGCGCACCGCCCAGGAGACGACGGCGCTCTCCGACGGCCACTTCGGCGGAGCCACGATCACGATCGCCAACAACGCGGTGGAGGACGTGCGGGCCGGCGGTTCGGCGTGGCCGGCCAAGCTCGGCCCGGACGGCGAGATCGTCGTCGCCTCGCCCCTGGGCAACCAGGTCTACGACCGTGCCACCGGCGTCCTCATCAGGACCGAGACCTCCGGGCGGCCGCCGGTGGCACCGCCCGGGCACGTGCCGCCGGCCGAGGCCGGGAACTGGACGGCCGCCACGGACCTGGCCCGTACCCACCTGGGCAAGGCCGCCGTGGACAATGACCTCAAGCTGTTCATGCAGAACGTCATCGGCGGCGCCTTCACCTCCAAGAAGGGCTACGGCGGCTACATCAACGCCGGTGTCCTGGAGGCCAATCCGGGCCTGATCGCCAAGGTCGAGGAGTTCAACAAGGTCACCAAGGGCCTGCTGCACGAGGGCGCGAACGAGCCGATGACGGTGTGGCGCGGTGTGGCCATGGACCCGCACGCGGCGCAGGCCGACGTCTTCATCGAGCGGCTGCCCGCCTCGACGTCCAACAACCGCGCGTTCCAGGCGGAGTGGGCGAAGAACGGCGTCAACAGCAACCGCGTGGTCTTCGAGATCGAAGTGCCCGCGAACCACGGCAAGCTGGCGATGGCCTACCCGCCGGGCTACGAGAAGGCGTTCGACGACGCCGTCGCCCTGAGCGACCAGTCCGAGGTGACGCTCTCCCCGACCAGACTGGTACGCACCGGCTCACCCCGGGTCGAGCCGGACGGCATCACCGTCATCCCCGTCCGCGCGGAGCAGATCCCGAACGCCGAGCTTCCCGCGCTGATGCGCGAGGAGTGGCAGGGTCTGCCGTCGGGAACGGCCTTCGACGACTTCGGCCGGGCCTTCGAGCAGGGCTCGATGCGGCGCTGGGAGGGCCTCGACGACGCGGTCGTCCGCACGGAGGGCACGGATCCGCTGGTCAAGACGTTCGTGGTCAGCCGTCCCGGCTTCACCGACGAGCTCACGGTGACGGTCACCCACGAGCCCGACCGCAACGCCGTCTCCGTGAAGATCGAGGGCGGTGACCGCGCATTCTCCCAGGAGTGGAGCAGCACCGGCTTCAGCAACGTCGCCGCCGACCTGCGCGGCAATGTGCTCCACAACAACGACCTCTTCAACCCGCTGCCCACGCCCGCCTCCTGGAAGGAGGCACCCACCGCGGGTCCGGTGCGCGCCGAGTTGTCGCGGGAGACGGATCTGTTCCACACGGTGAACCTGCGCCTGCAGAAGCTGGGCGAGGGGGCCGTGTCGCGGGACGAGTTCCTGCACGCCTACCACTCGGTGCAGGACCGGCTGGGCAGCATCGAGGGCCGGCTGACGGTGCGGGCGCTGTCGGAGGACGTGACCGCGCAGCTGCTCGGCCATGAGTTCCCGCGGCTGCGCGGCGGCATGCACACGACGACGAGCACGGGCGACGACCTGGCGCCGGGCGCCCCGTCCGGCTCGCACCAGCCGCCCGCGGCGCACGCGCCGGTCGACCTCAAGCCGCTGAACGACGCGCTGGAGGGGCACGCCGGCGCCGCGAGCAAGCTCCGCCAGTTCGAGAACGACCTGGCCCAGTTGTCGGACGACTCGCCAAAGCTGCCCGATGCCCAGGCCAAGGTGGACGACGCCGTCCAGAACGACAACACGGCCAAGGCCGTGCTCGACGGCGCCGTGGACGACCTCATCGGCTCCCGGAACCTCACCCAGGTCGAGGTCAACAGCCTGGTCGACCGGCTCGCCGGATCGGGCCACGTGGACCAGGCCCTGCGGCTTCGTACGCACGGTGACGACCTCGACCGGTTCGCCCGCACGCCGGAGGGCGCCGGCCGCCCCGACCAGGGGGTCTGGACCGGTCCGGAGATCACGGCGCAGGCCGGCGAGGTGCGGGTGCGGGTCGCCGCCCTCGAGAACGCGCTGAAGCCCGGTTCCACGGCGACCCATGGGGAGATCCAGGGGCTCGCCGACGAGCTGAGGGGCTCGGCCGGCCGGCTGGGCCTGATGACGGACGGATTCGTCAAGGACGCGGCGGGCCTCGGCGGCGCCTACGCGCTGCGCGCCGAGAACAAGGCACTCGTCGTCGCCGTGGACCATTACGCGAAGCTCGTCGACGACGCCCTCGTCGCGGCCCGGCCGGGCGAGGAGGTGCGCCTGGCCCGGCCGTTCGACGTCGACAAGGCGGCCCGCGGGTTGTCGGGTGCGGCTGTCGACGTCGCCCGCAGGTACCGGGTGTGGGGGGCGTACAAGGACGTACCCACGGGCCATCAGTGGGCGAAGGTCCTCCCCGACGCCGAGGGCAAGTGGGCCTCGGTGATCGGGGACTTCCCCGGCAACCTGTCGTCCACGCAGAAGGGGGAGTTCGTCAAGAACCTCTCCGGCAGGAACATCCAGGTGCTGAGGGACGAGTTCGAGACCCTGCTCGGCAAGCTGGACGCCGGGGACGCGCAGGCCCTTCGCGATCTCCGCACCCGGGTGAAGAACCTCCCGCACCACATCAAGCACGCGACACCGGCCTACCACACCATGGCCAACAGCGGATTCATGATGTCCCAGGGCGAACTGGAGCGCCGCGGCCTGAAGTTCCTCGCCTCTGGCAAGAGCTCGGCGAAGAACACCTCCAACCTGGGCAACGACGACTTCGTGTTCTTCCGGATGGAGTCGGGCAAGGCCCCGATGCAGACCCGGTACGGGCCCACCACCATGATCTTCGACGCCAAGGTGCTCGAGCAGAGGGGCGGCTGGGTCTCCCTCCACGACCAGCTCAACCCCCTGGACCGGCCGACCATGCGGAACCTGGACTGGGGCGGGAAGAACGTCCGCGCGGCGGAGTTCGACGACGGCTTCACAGGAACGGGCGAGCGGGCCCGGTGGACCTACACGTACCCGGACAAGTCCACGCGCACGGTCTCCTTCGAGCAGGAGGTCTTCCACGGCGCGGACGTGCGGGACGGACTCGCCCTGTCGGTGGTACGCGAAGTGCACTCCATCGGCGGCGACTTCAAGGCCCATGTGCTCCGCGTCATGAACAACGAGGACGAACTGGGCAAGGTCGTCTCCAATCTGTTCCGCCCGGAGGCGAAGTTCGGCGGCAACCTCCCCTTCACGCCCCTGGGGTCCGAGGTCTCCGGACGCTGGACCGGCCTCGTGGACGTCCACAACCCGGCGGGCGACGGCCGGTACTTCCCCGACGGCACCGTCGATCCGTTCGCCCGGGCCGCGGGCAAGCAGCACGACGAGGCGCTCGACAAGGTCCGCCAGGCCGACAACGGCATCGCGAGCGGGCACACCGGCTCCGTCAGGTTCAACCTGCGCAAGGCGGAGCTGCACGCCCAGCAGTCGGTCGACCTGACCAGGAAGTTCCAGAGCTCCGCCACCGGCGACCGCCTGACGATGGCGAACGACCTCCTCGCCGAGCGCACCAAGCTGCTGGACGACATCAAGGCCCGGCTGGCTCCCGCGCAGGAACCGCCGGCGACCTCGCCGCTCCAGGACCACCAGAAGCCGGCGCCCGGTGATGCGCAGAATCCGGGGCCCTCGGTCCGCAAGAAGCCCGCCGTTCCCAAGCCCAAGCCGGGGTCGTCCACCCAGCCCGCTCCGGTGGCGCTCCCGCCGGAGCTGGACCGGGCGATCTCCCAAGCGCTGCCGGACGCGACCGCGGACATGCGTCAGGTGATCAAGGTCCTGACTGAGAACGACGGAAGGGTCAGTTTCGAGCAGTTCAACGGCTCGAGCATCCAGAAGGCCTTCGGTATCGGCCGCAACAAGGTGAACGAGGCCGTCAAGGCCATGCCGCAGCACGCGTACCAGCACGCCGGCGCCAAGGTGATCGCCCTGAGCGACGACGCCCGCGCGCTGTTCCTGCCGCAGAAGGCCGTGCCCGATCTCCCCGCGACATCCCCGGCGTCCTCGGCGCTGGGCGCCGCCCACGAGGCACCCGTGCCCCACACCGGCGGTTCCGGCCTGCCGCACACGCCGGCACCGGTGGAGGCGAGCGGTTCGGGCGCGATGTCCCACAGTGCCCCCGCCCTCACGGACGACGTCCTGCACGGCGGCACGGACGCCGGCACCTTCCTGCCGCCGAAGGCGCTCGACGACGCCCTGACCCCCGTGGGCCCGGAGGGCGGCTTCGGCCGTCGTCCGGAGCCGGCGGCCGGCCTGAACGGCGGCGGCGTCGATGCGTTCCCGCCGCCGCACACCCTGGACGACGTCGCCTCACGCCCGAACCTGGTGGACGAGCTTCTCGCGGGCCCGGGGAACGGCCCCGGCAGGTATGTGGAGCCGGACGTGAATCCGAACGGCGGCGGCGTCGACGCGTTCCCGCCGCCGCCCGCGCTGGACGACGTCCTGTCCCGCCCGCGGTTGATCGACGATCTCGTGGTGAGCCCGGAGAGCGGCCTCGGCCGGCACGCCGGGGCTGATCTCGACCTGGGCGGCGACGAGTTGGCCGGCGCCAAGCCGCACGACGCGCTGCCGCCGAGCACGTCGCACGGCGGCGGCCTCACCGAGGCCCCCCGGGAGACGGGCGTGGACGCGACCCGTACCGCCCCGCAGCCGGAGACCACCCCGCATGTCGAGGGCACCGCGCACACCGGCGGAGCGGACGTCACCCGCGCCACGGGGAGGCCGGCGCACCCCGATCTGCTGGACCCGGCCGTCTACCGGGACCGGACGGCGACCCCGCGCGGGATCCGCAGCCAGTCGCAGATCCAGCACGTCGACCGGAGCATGACCGCCCTCCGAGGTGTCGCGGAGACCGACTTCGCCGGACGGGCCACGGCGCTCGACAACGTGGTCACGGCCGCCGACCGGTTCCTGCGGGACCGCCCCGGGTCGGAGCGCGCCGCCGGTGTCCGGGCCCTGCGGGACCAGGCCCGCGCCGAGGCGGACGCGTACCGCGTGCTGGACGAGTTCCACCGCGGCGGCACCACCCCCCTCGGGACCGAGGGCCTGCACGACCTCGCCGGGCGGGCCGATGCCCTGCTGTCCGGGAACAGCCTGCGCGCGAGCACACGAGGCCGGCTCGACGCCCTCCTCACGCGGATCGACGAGGCCGCCCCGACGGCGCCGCCCGCACCGCTGACCGGACACGCCGGCGGGGGAGCCGAGCCCTGGGCCTCCGACTACCGCGCCGTCGAGGACCTTCTCGGCGGGGAGGGGAGCGCGGCCCGGCGGCACTGGGCCGACCTCACCTCGGCCAGGACGGACCTCGGCCGTGCCGAGGACGGGTTCCGCGGCGGCGACGCGAGTACGTCGCAGGGACTGAGCGCGATCGACGAGCACGTCCAAGGGGAGGTGCTGGCCGCTCGCGAGCGGCTGGGTGCCTCGTTCCACAACCTGCGGGACGAGGGCCTCGACCCGCACGTCGTCGACCAGCGAATGCGCGCCATCAACGAGCGGGCCGCCGTCGAACGCGGCGCGATCAACGCGGCCGGCGGCGGGGACCCCCTGCCCGAGCGGGTGCCGGTGTCGACGACGTCGACCCCCCTGTCCGACTCCGGTCACGCCGGGCCCAACGGCTTCACCGTGCAGGAACAGACCTGGGCGGACGGCTCCGTCACCCACCAGGTGGTGGACCGCCACCTGACCCCCGACCCGGACCGTACGGTCGCCGTCCGGCAGGGCGGCGGCTTCGACGTCCGCCACACGCCCTCCGACGTGGTCGTCACGTACAACCACGCCGGTGCCCGGATCGCGGACGATCTCCCGCTGCTCGGCGCCGACGGGCGGCCGACCGGGGCGCGTCTGCACGTCGATCTCGCCGGCCGCGGGGGCCCGCAGGCCGTCACCGCGGTCGACGGGCACGGGCAGCCGTTGCACGCCGCCCTCCTGGACGACGGCCATGTGCGCGTGACCGACACGGGGACCGGCGTCACCACGCGCGTCACCGTCCGGGGCCGGCACGTCGACCAGGGACTCCAGTTGACCGGCGGGAACGGAGCCCCGGCAGACACCGACCGGGTCCTGATGACCGAGGGCGCCGGCCACCACGTGACCGACCTGAACGGCAACCGCCTCCCCGACACGGTCACCGACCTCGGCCCGGGCAACGGCTTCCGGGTCACCGACGACACCACCGGCCTCTCGGCCCGCCACGGCGTCAACGGCCGCCTGGAGGACGCGGGTGTGGCCCTGGCCGATCCGGCGACGGGTGTGCGGGGTGGGTTGTTCGTGGCCGATCGTGGTCCGGCCGGTCATGTGCTGACGGATGCGGCGGGTGGCCCGCAGGGGGGCACGCTGACGGTTCTGCCGGGGAACACGGGTTTCCGTGTGACGGACGACATGACGGGCGCGACCACGCGCTACGGCGCCGACGGCCGTGTGCAGGACACCGGGGTCGCCCTCGTCGACCCGGCCACGGGCGCGCGCGGCGGGCGGATCGCGGTGCCGGACGGACAGGGGGGCCACCGGCTCACCGACACCGGTGGCGCGGCCCTGAACGACGCGGTCACCACCCTCCCCGGCAACCAGGGCCTCCGAATCGCGAACCCCACGGGATACGACCGGTTCGGACTCGACGGCGCCGTCACCGGCGACGGCCTGCGGCTCACCGGCCGCAACGATCGCCCCGCCGGCTACGTCGACCGCCCGGCGGGCGGCGGCGGCGCGCCGAGCTGGCTGGACGACACGTTCACCCACGACCCGGCCCGGGCGGCCACGGTCAACGGGACCGGCCACTTCGAGATCACGCTGCCCGGCGGCGGCCGCGAGGTCTTCGACGGGACGACCGGGCGGTTCCTGGGGGACAGGACCCCGCTGCCCGGCGGCGGCCACCAGGTCACCGCGGTCGACGGCACGTTCCGCCGCTACGACGGGGCCGGCGTCCACACCGCCGACGGCGCCCCCCTGCCGAACGAGCCCGGCGGCCGCGTCCTCGTCACCCAGCAGCCCACCGCGGCCGCCCCGCAGGGCGCCCGCTGGCTGGAGGACGGCGCGGGCACCCGCCTCCGGCACTGGGACGTCACCGCACGGCCGAACAATGCCGTGCGCGCCGCGTTCGACCTGCCCGGCACACCCCGGCACGGGGAGTTCGTCGAAATCGCGGCCGACGGCACCCTGGCCCGGCAGGGCTTCAACGTCCTGGACAACGGCCGGGCGACCGGCTTCCGTTACGAGGTCGACCACGCCGCCCACACCTGGCGGCGCACCGACGCCACCGGCAACGCCGTCGGCACCGGTTCCTTCCACCACGGCGCCGTCGACCGGGCCGGGGAGGCGAACGGCCGGCTGCGCCTGCTCGGCACGACCAAGGCGTCGGTCGCGGTCTTCGAGCGGCGGCTGCTGCCCGGCGGCGACGTGCTCGACGCGTTCCGCCGCACCGACACCATCCAGTTCGGCCGCACCAACCCGCGTACCACGTGGGCGCGCTGGGACGGGGACGGCGGCGCGCCGCTCGGCTCCGGCACCCGGCACTACGACACCGCGGGCACCGGCTGGCGGGACAAGGACGGCCTGCACACCGTGCGCGAGTACCGCGACGGCCTGCAGAAGTACGACGGCCGGGCCGGTCACACCCTCGCGGAACGCGGCGCCGACGGCACCTGGACCTGGCACCGCTACGACGGCGCCGCCAGGGAACTGGACCAGGGCCCGCGCACCCGGGACCTCCACGACTCCGGCTGGACCGACCGCGACCGGGGCGGCGCCGTCGTCCAGCGGCAATGGGGCATGGGCCGGACGCCCGAGCACGCGGGCCAGTACCAGGAGTGGACGCTCACGCGCGACGGCGCGCTGCCCGGCACCTGGGAGCGCCAGTCACCGCACGGCAAGGAGACCGGCAAGCGGGAGGTGTTCGGCGACGGCCACCTCACCACCGAGCGCTGGCGCGAGCAGCGCCCGCCGTCGTGGGTGCGCAACCGCTGGATGCCGGGCGCCGGACGCGCGGACGCGCCGTACGCGCACGTCCTCGGCGACAGCACCTACCAGCTGTTCACCTGGGCCAAGGAGTCCCCGGCCGGGGGCGGGTCGGGTGTGCGGTACGTCGGCCTGGACGGCGGCGTCGTGGACCTGGCGGCCGACGGTTCCTTCGCCCGGTCGGTCACCAAGCTGCACGACGGCACGACCCTCAAGGTCGGCGACAACGTCGCGCGGCCGCAGCCCGATCCCCACCCGGCGCACCAGCGGTGGACCGACGGCACCCGGAGCGGCTACCGCGTCCCGGTGCAGAACTCGCCCGACCGCATCGTCTGGCAGGACCAGTTCCACGACGCGCAGGGCCAGGTACGGGTCGCCCGCGAGGGCCTGCCCGGCGGCGTCGTCCGCGAGTACGCCGACCCGCCGGCCCTCGGCGACCCCGCGGGCCGCGGCACCTGGGTCACCCGTGACGCGCACGGCAACCTGACCGGGCAGCAGCACCCGGACCCCACCGGCGCGCAGAACAGCTTCATCCACGGCAGCGGGCGGATCGACTCGTCCCGCTGGACCTGGCGGCGGATGGACGGGGCGGGTCAGGAACTCGCCTCGGGGCGGCGGGAGTTCTTCCGCGGATCGAACGACGCCCGGCTGCCCTGGGACGACTCCTACCGGGACTTCGACGCGGGCGGGAACCTGATCCGCGAGCGCCGCATGCTCGACTCAGGCCGCTACGTGGACGCCTGGTGCGACCCGGCACCCGGCGGAAACGGCTGGCTGACCGCCAAGTTCGAGCGGAACGGCACGCCGGTGAACCCCGGAGCGGGGCGGCAGGTCCGCACCTGGTGGGACGGGCACGCCTGGCAGAACCAATGGACCCCCGGGGCACGCCACTTCCGTGACGAGCTGATTCCGCCTGCCGGCCATGGCGGCGTCCAGGCCGCCCCCGTCAGGCTCCGCGAGACCCCGGTGCACTCCGGCGGCCCGCTGCGGGTGCGCGAGTTCGACACGGGTGCGGCCACCGCGCACTCGGTCTGGAAGGAGTTCGACCACGGGGCGGTGGTCCGGCAGCGCGCCGCCGAGGGCCAGGGCTTCCTGGAGACCGACGCCTGGCGCGGCCAGTGGAACCGCTACGACGCCCAGGGCCGGCTCGTCGCCCAGCGCACCGACAACGGCCTGGTCTTCGAGCACGACGCGCTCGGCCGGATGCGGCTGGTCGGCAACGAGTACGACTTCCGCGGCCCGCTGACCGAGATCCGCGGCTGGGGCCGCCGGGTCCGCGAGGCCCAGCGCATGCCGTGGTCCGGCACCGCCCTGCCCGAGGGGCCCGGCGCGGGCGCGGCGGCGCTGCGCGAGGCCCGCTACCAGCCGTACTGGCAGACCGTGGCGTACAAGGCGGCCCTGGAGTTCGGCCAGGAGTTCATCCTGGAGTTCGGCGCCAACCTGGCGGTGAACGGCATCGTGGCCGCCGCCCAGAACAAGCCGTTCACCGGCAAGGACGCCCTGAAGGCCTTCGCGAACGCGGCGGTCGGCGCGACCGTCAAGACCGGCCTGAGCACCGCGATCCACGAGAACCGGGGCGCGATCTTCCGCGACCTCGGCGACTTCAAGGCGGGCTGGGCCAACATCGACAGCGGCAAGCACTGGAACCGCCGGCCCGGCAACCACGACAAGAACTGGGCCAACGAGTGGGGCGGCAACGAGACCCCGACCCGCTGGCGCGGAGGCATCTACGACTTCTCCTTCAGCGCCGGCAGCAGCGTCGTCTCCGGCTGGATCAACGGCAGCATGAACGCCGCGGTGTGGGGCGTGACCAACGCCGACGGCCAGACCGTCAAGCTGCACGGCGCCGACGCCTTCCTGGACGGCGGCATCAACGCCCTGGCCGCGCTCACCACGTCGGCCTCCACCGCGCTGGTGAAGAATGTCTTCGTGATGGGCGGCGGCAGCCGGCTCTTCCACCGGCAGGGCTTCGCGGACTTCTGGATCCAGCTGCCGTTCAAGATCTTCGAGAAGACCATCCAGTCGCTGTACCTGACCAGTGCCTATCGTGCGAGCATCAACCCGTCCTGGTTCCAGGTCCCGCCGCCCCCGCCGCCGGCCGCCGGCCAGAACCAGTAGGCGGAACAGTGGGAACAGCAGCAGAGCCAGCGAAGGATCCGGACATGACCCGTCACACCGTGGCCCCCAAAGGACAGGGCGGCAAGGGCGCCTTCCACCGGATCGCCGACGCGGTGCGGGCCGCCGCCCCCGGCGATCTGGTCGTGATCGCCCCCGGCACCTGGAACGAGGCCGTGGTGCTCGACCGCGCGGTCGTCCTGACGGCGGAGCACGGCCGGGGCAGCGTCGTACTGGCGGCACCGGCCGGTGACCGGCCGGCCGTCACCGTCGACGGCCCCGACTGCGCCCTGCACGGCGTGACCGTGTGGGGTTCCGACGAGGGCGCCCCCGCGGTCGCGGTCCAGCCCGGTGCCGGGCTGGTGATGGAGGACTGCGCCGTCGAGGGCGGCCGGATCCAGGTCCGCGGCCCGGACGACGAGGAGGCCGGCACGACCGCCGTGATGCTGCGGCGGTGCCGTCTGGAGGGCGCCCGGCTGGCCGGCCTCTACCTCGCCGGAGGGGTGCGCGCGCAGGTGGAGGACACCACCGTCACGGGCGTGGACGGCACCGGCGTCGTCCTGTCCGGATCGGCCCGGCTCGACGCCGTACGACTGCGCCTCGGCCGCACCACGGGCTCCGGCATCCGGCTGCGCGGCAACGCGCGGCTGCGGCTGGCCGACTCCACGCTGACCGGGACCGGCCGGGCCGGGCTGCTGCTGGAGGACGGCTCCGAGGCGACGGCGGGCGAACTGCGCATCGAGTCGCCCGGCGCGGCCGGTGTGCACCTCACCGGATCGGCGCGCGCCGAACTGACCGACTGCCGCATCCGCGGGGCCGCCTCCGTCGGCCTCGCCGTACAGGACAAGGCCCAACTCAAGGCCACCGGCTGCGCCGTGGCCGACGCGGGGGCCAACGGGGTGCTCCTCACCGGCGTCGCCACGGCCCGCCTCGCGGACTGCCGGATCGACGGCAGCGCCTTCAGCGCCGTGCACGCCTCCGGCACCGCCACCGGCCACCTCGCGGACTGCCTGGTGCGCGGCGGCTCCGAACACGGCGTCCACGCCGCCGGGGACTCGCGTGTGGAACTCGCCGACTGCGGCATCCGCGACGTGGCCATGACCGGCGTCGCCGTGGTCGACCAGGCCGCCGCCACCGTCACCGGCTGCCGGATCGACGGCGCGGCGACGGGCATCGGCGTGGGCTCGGCCACCGGCACCCGGGTGGAGAGCACCAGCGTGACCGGCACCAAGGAGATCGGCGTCCAGGTCGCGTCCGGCGGCGTCGCCGTCCTCACCGGGATACGGATCATCGGGGCGGGCGCGGCGGGCGTCGTCGTCGACAAGGGCGCCGACGCCACGGTCGAGGGCGGATCGGTGGAGGACTGCGGCGGCTCCGGCGTCGTCGTCTGGACCGGCGCCCGGCCCTCGGTCACCGACCTGCGGATCAGCCGGCCCGCCAAGAACGGCGTCTTCCTCGCCGACGGCGCCGGCGGCACCTTCACCAGCCTCGACGTGACCGGCTCCGGATTCCCCGCCCTGCACGTCGGCGCGTCCGCCGACCCGCTGTTCCGGCAGTGCCGGACCCGGGACTGCGCGGAGGCCCTCGGCACGGACGAGGGCGCCGCCCCGCGCCTGGAGGACTGCACGGCCGACGGCGTCCCGCTCACCTTCGGCGCGCCCGCCGCGGCCCCCTCCCGGCCGGGCTCTCCCGCCACGCCCCCCGCGGCACCCGGCGAGCCCCGCACCGCGGGGGCGGGCGACGCCCAGGACGTTCCCGAGGAGCACCTGGAGGACCTGCTCGGCGAACTCCACGCCCTCGTCGGACTCGACCGCGTCAAACACGACGTCGGCTCGCTGGTCAAGCTCATGCAGACGGTCCGCCGCCGCGAGGAGGCCGGCCTGCCCGCGCCGCCGCTCAGCCGGCACCTGGTCTTCGCGGGCAACCCCGGCACCGGCAAGACCACCGTGGCCCGGCTCTACGGCCGGCTCCTCAAGGCCCTCGGCCTGCTGCGCCGCGGCCACCTGGTCGAGGTCGACCGCACGGCCCTGGTCGGCGAGTACGTCGGCCACACCGGCCCCAAGACCACCGCCGCCTTCAACCGTGCGCTCGGCGGCGTCCTGTTCATCGACGAGGCCTACTCCCTCGCCCCGCTCGGCGCGGGCAACGACTTCGGCACGGAGGCCGTGGCCACCCTGGTCAAGCTGATGGAGGACCACCGCGACGACGTGGTCGTCATCGCCGCCGGCTACCCCGGCGACATGGACCGCTTCATCAGCTCCAACCCGGGCCTGTCCTCCCGCTTCGGCCGCACCCTGCTCTTCGAGGACTACGACGCCGCCGAACTGGTCTCGATCGTCGAGCACCAGGCCGAGGAGCACCAGTACGAGCTGACCCCCGCCGCCCGTTCCGAACTCGCCCTGCTCTTCGAGCGCCTGCCGCGCGGCGAGGGCTTCGGCAACGGCCGCTCCGCCCGGCAGATGTTCCAGGAGATGACCGAACGCCAGGCCCAGCGCGTCGCCGAACTCCCCGCCCCCACCCCGGACCAACTCATCAGCCTCGAAACCCAGGACCTCCCGGTCCCCGCCACCCCGTCGTGACGCCGCCCCCGAACACAACGTGCTCGATGGGGCGACGGCTTCGGTTCCGTTCCGACGCCAGGGTGTGACGCGCCGTGCGGGCCTATTTCCCGGCGTCCGGGCCGTACCACTGAAGGGGTTGCCCCGTGACGGCCGCGATGCACGCGAAGTCCCGGTCACGGTGCAGAAGGGTCAGCCCCTGGAGCTCCGCGGTCGCCGCCACGACCAGGTCCACCGCGCCGGCGCCACGGTGCTGCCCTTTGCGGGTCAGCAGTTCCTGCACGTTCAAAGCCCGGTCGTACGCCCGGTCGTCAATCGGTACCCAGCCGAAGAGCAGACGCATGTCCTCGATGCTCCGGGCCCGGTCCTCAGCGGAACGTGCACTGTAGAAGAACTCCAGTTCCGTGACCGGACAGGTCGCGATGAGTCCTGCCGCCGCGGCCTGGTCCCAGCCGTACTGTTCGGCGTCACTTCGCAGAAATCGCGCGAGGGCGCTGGTGTCGATCAGAAATTGAGCCGCGCTCACCGACGGTAGTTTTTCTTGTCCTCGAAGAGGTCCAGGTCGAAGCCGCCCTCGTCCGCAGACGCACGCAGCCGGGTCAGCGCCAAGGCCCGCCGCCGGTTGTCCAGTACCTCGCGCAGGGCTTTGTTGACGGTGTCCTTCTTGGTGCTCGTCCCCAGTGCCTGGGCGACATCGGCCAGCAGTTCGTCATCGAGGTCGATCACGGTTCGACTCATGAAGCCACCTCCATTGATATCAAGGATGGCATCGATTATATCTCCAGGGATGCCTACGCGGTGGTGAAGCGGGATGCTTCTGAAGAACAGGGAACGTGTCCGCCGGGACGCGCTGACTGATGGCAGGACCGAGCGGGAGCCCGTTTCGTTCCGCCACGGCAATCGAGGAGCTTGGCTCGCGCGCTGCTGCGCCAGGTCCGGCTGCTCCTGTCACGGTCGTACATGACCGAGGCTCCGAACTCGTCGCGGCGCGGACCGGCACCGAGTCGTCGCCGGCCGTCCGCCGCCCCCGTGATCACCGAGTCCCTCTCTCGCGCTCCTCGAGCCATTCGAGATACCAGGTGCGGAACGTGTGGCGGTTTCCCCGCTCGTCGATGTACGGCTCGAAGGGCGGGTTGGTCGTGCAGTCCCGGTCCCGGAGCTCCCCGCGGTGCGGGCCGACGGCGATGAGCCAGCCGGTCATCCCGGATCCGTTGTCGCTGATGAGGATCGCGCCTCGCACCCGTTCCTCACGCCAGAGCAACTCTCCGGCGTCGCCGAAGGCCTTGCGGTAGTCGTCCAGGTAGTCGTCGTCCTCGTCCCGGGTGCTGGGCTCGTGGCCGGCGGCGCGAAGGGTCGCGATCTGCCGCCCGGCCCATTCCTCGGTCTCGACGAACGGCCCGCTCGGGTCCAGGAGTATGGGATCGCCCTCCGCCCAGACCCACCCCCAGATCCCGTTCACCCGGCGCAACGACGTCAGCTCGATTGCGGGCCCGGGTCCGCCGGCGCCGACCTCGGCCAGGAACGTGCGGTAGTCCTCGGGGAGTTCGACACCGTACTGCGCCTCGACCTCGGCGATCTCGGCGGCCGTCAGGACAGGTTCGAAGATGGGGCGCTGCGACGACCGCCAGCCGTGCGCCCGGCGCTCGGCCTCCACCGCCGCGACCACCCGTTCCCGGACTCCCGACCAGCCTGTTCGTACGTCCATCTGGCTCCTCCTGTCAGCGGCGAGCATGGACGTTAGCCCATGTCACCGACGACGGTTGTCCGCCGCATGATGTCCGCGGAGTGCGACCCCTGACCTCGCCGCATGGAACTCCTGATCCGTTCCCCGCCCGCTCCCGAGAAGCCTCCGCCTTCGTCGATCACCACCCGATGCCGGACAGGTATCCCGTCTCGACTGCCTCGCCGGCACAGCCTCTTCAAAATTTTGCCGAACTCGCGTACAACTTTTACTCCTCGACGGGGGTCTCTTGATCGCCGTTCCCCGTACGCGCAGGAGAACCCGCCCGCAGCACCCACGACTCGCTCTGCCCTGGCGGTCCTCCTGCCGCACCCTCGCCCGCCCTTCTGGAGCCCCCTTGCGCAAAAGCACCATCCTGCTGGCCGCCACCCTCACCACCGGTCTGCTCACCTGTCTGCCTGGCACCGCGATAGCCGCCCCCTCCGGGCTCGCCGGCGACTTCAACGGCGACGGCTACCGCGATGTCGCCATCGGCGCGTTCGGCGCCCAGGTCGGATCCGCGCAGAACGCCGGTGCCGTCGTCGTCCTGTACGGCTCGCGTTCCGGTGTCTCGGCCGCCAAGAAGACCGTGATCACCCAGAACTCCGCCGGCGTCCCCGGCACCGCCGAGGACGGGGACCGCTTCGGCAGCAGCCTCGCCGCCGGCGACCTGAACGTCGACGGCTACGCGGACCTCGTCGTCGGCTCCCAGTACGAGAGCATCGGCTCCCGCGACGGCGTCGGTTCCGCCACCGTCATATGGGGCGGCAAGTCGGGCCTGACCGGCGGTTCGGCCCTGCCCTCGCCTTCCGGCCTCAGCGAGTGGGGCGGTTACTCCTCCGGCGTCGCGACCGGCGACTTCAACGGTGACGGCAAGACGGACGTCACCATCACCGGTCAGAGCCGCACCGGCCTGTACAGGGGCCCCTTCGCCCGCACCGGCAAGCCCGTGAGCCTGACCGGCGTGGGTGAGCTCGGCTCGACGTACGAGGTGATCGTGGGCGACCTGAACGGCGACCGCGCGGCCGAGCGCCTTTACCCGTTCGCCGTCTCCGGCGACGAGGGCGGCGACATCCGCTACTTCAGCTACGACCCCGGCGACGAATCCCACCCCGAGTCGGACTACGCCCAGACCGAACTGGCCCAGGCCGACGGCAGCCAGGGCGCGATCGGCGACATCAACGGCGACGGCTACGGCGACCTCGTCCTGGGCGAGCACGAGGACCCGCGCAGCACCAAGAAGAGCGGCCACAAGGGCGGCCAGATCACCGTCTGGTACGGCGGTGCGAACGGCCCGGACCCGGCCCAGAAGCCGACCGTCATCCATCAGGACACGGCAGGCGTGCCCGGCACGGGCGAGGCCGACGACCTCTTCGGCTCGGCGCTGGCCGTCGGCGACATCAACGGCGACAAGTACGCCGACGTCGCGGTGGGCGCCCTCGGCGAGGACAACGGCGCGGCCAGGGACTCGGGTTCGGTGACGATCCTGTTCGGCTCGGCCACCGGGCTGAAGGGGTCGGGCGCCAAGTCGTACACGCAGAACACCGCCGGCGTCCCGGGGAGCAACGAGGCCGACGACGCCTTCGGCCAGTCCGTCCGCCTGATCGACCTCGACAAGAACGGCAAGGCCGACCTGGTCGTCGGCGCCGGCGGGGAGAACGGCTACGGCGCGGTCACCGTCCTGCGCGGCAGCGCCTCCGGCCTCACCACCACCGGCGCCACGTCCCTCACCGCACGCGGCGTCTCCCTCAAGGGCGGCGCCGGCTTCGGCTGGGTGATCGCCCAGTGATGTACCGCCGACTGGCCGTCCTGCTCGCGGCCACCCTCACCCCCCTCACCCCGCTCGTCCTCACCGCCCCCGCCGCCCAGGCGGCCGCGCCCGCCAAGCCGTACGACTTCAACGGCGACGGCCGGGCCGACCTCGCGATCGGCGCGCCCGACGCCACCGTCGGCGGCAAGGCGCGGGCCGGTGCGGTGTCCGTCGTCTACGGGGCTTCCAGCGGGCTCAAGCCGTCCTCGTACAAGCTGCTCAGCCAGAACTCGGCCGGTATCCCCGGCACGGCCGAGACCGGCGACGCCTTCGGCTCCTCCCTCGCCTCCGCCGACCTGAACCGCGACGGTTACGCCGACCTCGTCGTCGGCGCCCCCGGCGAGGACGTCGACGGCGACACCGACGACGGCACGATCGTCATCGTCTGGGGCTCCAAGTCCGGTCTGACCGGCGGCCGTACGCTCGTCAACCACATGCAGCGCGAGAACGACCACTACGGCAAGGCGGTGGCCGCGGGCGACTTCACCGGCGACGGAATGCCCGAGATCGCGACCGGCTCCTCCGGCCTCTTCGGCCTCAACTTCGTGTCCGGTCCGTTCACCAAGACCGGCGATTTCCACGGCGGCAACGGCGGATCCTTCCAGGACGCCGTCCGCCCGTACTCGGCTTCCTACGGCATCGAGTACCTCTCCACCGGGGATGTCACCGGACGCGGGTTCGCCGGTCTGGTCGTCCACGGGCGCGCGAAGGACACCGACGACGCGGTCACCGCCCTGGTGGACGGCAGCATCGGCAACTTCCCCGACTGGCTGGTGTACATGCCCAGCGGTTACGTCTCCGCCGTCGGCGACATCGACGGTGACGGCTACGCGGACGTCGTGGTCGGCAACCACCGCGAGACATCGGCCGATCCGGCGGGCGCGAAGGGCGGCAAGGTCACCATCCGCTACGGCGGCCCGGACGGTGTGGACACCGGCCGTGCCCTGCTCACCGTCACCCAGGACACCCCGGGCGTGCCCGGTACCTCAGAGACCGGCGACGCCTTCGGCTCCTCCGTCTCCCTCGGCGACATCAACAACGACGGCTACGCCGACCTCGCCGTCGGCGCCCCCGGCGAGTCGACCGGCGCCGCCGCGACCACCGGCTCGGTCACCGTCCTGTACGGCTCGGCCGCCGGCCTCACCACCAAGGGCGCCAAGACGTACACCCAGAACACGGCAGGCGTGCCGGGCAGCGAGGAGAAGTCCGACCGCTTCGGCGGCCGCGTGTCCCTGCTGGACCACTCCGGTGACCGGCGCGCCGAGTTGTCCGTGACGGCGCCGGGCGAGAACGCGGGCGACGGCGCCGTCTGGTCGCTGCGCGGCACGCCCACCGGCCCGACCACCACCGGCTCGGTGCTCTTCGGCCCGTCGTCCACCGGGATCACGACATCCGGCACACCGCACTACGGATCGACGCTCGGCGGATGACCCGCCGCACCCCCCGGTTCAACCGGGGCTGAGAAACCACGAAGGGCCCCACCGCGACCGGTGGGGCCCTTCGACAACGTGCCCGGTGAGGCACTGGCGGAGGATACGAGATTCGAACTCGTGAGGGGTTGCCCCCAACACGCTTTCCAAGTCTGTTGGTCCTAGCCAGCGGGCTTTCCAGGGCAGTACGCCCGTGTCCGCGCGGGTTCGATGGGGAGTCTTGGGTCTGTCGCCGTACCCGTGCAGACGACCCCGAACTCTGGTGAATGAGACGGAAACTGAGACGGGCGGCAGCAGGTGCCAGCCCTGTTACCCGCGTTATGACTCGTCCGTGGGCTTGGCTTCGTACAGGGAGGCAAGTTCGCCTAGGTCGTTCGCGACCATGACTTGCGCGAGTCGTCCGGCGACAGCCACAACCTCGGGCCATGCGGTTGCCTGGAGGTACTCCGCGTCGTCGTCGTTGGGGGCCTCGGCTTCTGCGGCCTTCAGTGCGCCTCCCAGTTGCCGCATGAGATCGACCTCTTCCTCGGTCCTCAAGCTGGTGCCGAGATAGCGATCTGGGTGGTCGGCGTCGCAGAAGTCATCGAAGAGTGTGTGGAAGATGTGGTCCAGATTCTCGAAGGTCGACGGATCCAGCCACACATCCCGCTGCCAGGGAGGGTTGGCCAGGGCCAGGACCGCCGGCACGAGGTGGACTCGGAAGTTCGCTATGCGCTGGCTATCTTCACTCACGAATCCGAGAGTAGCGACCATCCCACCCGCGGACTGACTGAGCAGCAGGACTGCTCTATCTCTGTGGACGCTGAGCTTGGGAATCACCGGCTATCGCCCGCTGAGGCAACCACTGACCTGCGCAAACAGGAGATGCACGGCACGGCGTTGGTTGTTCTCGTGACCGTGGTTTACCGGTGATCCCTGCTCTATCTGGTGCGGATCTGGTGCGGCAGCCACTGCTCTTGGAAGTCGGGGTGATCGGAGTAGGGCAGCGCCAAGTCGAGCAGGTCGGCGCAGGGCCAGGCCTCCCCGTCCCACTGGCAGTCGTCTCGGTCGTCCCAGGGCAACTCGGGATCACCGACAGCAGGGCTGAGCACATGCCGTGTCAGGATGCGGCGCTTGGCTGCGACCTCTCGCAGCACGCGGGCAGGATCGTGAAGTGCCACGTGCTCCGCGATCGTCGGATGGAAACCGGAGAGGTCCACCTGACAGAAGTCCACGGTATGGCCGTGTGCGGTCCACTGTCCGCAGCCGTCGCCATCGCATCGGCCGGCCAACTCGGCGTCCTCGCCGAGTCGCTTCCGCAGGAACTCCGTCAAGTCATCGCTCATGAGTGCATCATCGACCTTGAACCCACGCCTGACACCCGCTTTAGGAGCGAGGTGGGGCGGTCAGCGGTGTGACCTGTGGGTTCCCGGCCTTGGACGGAGTGGGCGGCGCTCCCCCCTCTGCACCGCTATTCCCCCTGACTCCCCGTCCGTTCTGGCACGAGAGGGGCACGCTTCCGTTGCGCCAGAGTCCGTTCGCAGTTCGTGCTGGTGGCTGCCGCTGCCTCTCACGGCCACACCTGCGTTGCGAGTAGCACTCGGGAGTACCACCGCTGACTCGCGTCAGTGACGCACTTTCTTCATTCTCTTATCGAACCGGGCGATGAGCTTTGTGTCGAAATAGGTGAACCGGTCCCGGTCGTTGTCGACTATTTCTAGAGCGATCCTGGCCATGTCTGCGCGACCTGTCGCGTACTCCCGATAGAGCGACCAGATCCCCTCTCGGGCTGCCATGTGGCAGGCAATATCAATCTCTGGAGCCCCGGCCTCGACTTCGGTCCAGTGAGATTCTCCCCCCACGCAGCGTATTAGGCATCCAAGCAATTTGATGCGCAGCGTTTCGCTCAGATCTTCACTGAGGGCCGCCATGATTAGCGATGTGACGGGCGCGGCTACCTCGAAAAGGAGCGACTGCTCGTAGGCGTGCCCCTCTAGGGATGAATCTGCAAATTCACGAGGGGTTCTGGCTTCGAGTAGGTTGGCAAAGGTCTCTGGGATATGGGCGCCTGTTTTACCGCAACCGCAGCGCAAGGAAGCCCAATCAAAGCGTTCGGACTGAATCAACGATGGCCTGATGCTCATGCATACACTCCTGCTACCTAGCACCACCTGTGTGTGGGTCTCGTCCTCCGGAGGCGGCAGTGTAACCGCGCAGTCTTTGGCGCGAGCTTGGCCGGCGGCTTCTATCGGGCGCGGTCGGGTGTCACCAGTTCTTCTGGAAGTGGCGTGAGGCCCTGCCCACCTGGGACCTCGTGAGTGATCAACGTTGTGACCTGGGGCTGTGCCGTCAACGGTTGTCAGCGTTGGTCATCGTTGAGCGCCCTCGGACGGCCCAGAGACGGCCCCGGGGCGACCGACTTTGCTATTCGCTGGCTGCCGCTGAGCGCGTACGGGCCTGCTTTCTTGATCGTCGGTAGCGGTGCCACCGTGGGGACAATTCACCAACAATCAGCGCGAGCAGGGCGAAGACTCCAGATGCCATCCAACCTGCTGGTTCGCCGGTCACCTTCCCCATCAACCAGAACAGCAATGTGGTGATGACCCATGTAGCGAGCCAAGAACCACCACGTCTTATCCAGGGAGCCTTCACGAGCGAAACCATACGTCTTGCGGCGCGCGCTGTGGCGCAGGTGGTGAGGCTACGGCCGGAGCACCAGTTTGGAAGACGTCGTATGCGGATGACGGCTGACCTGGCAACTCCCTGACCTGGGCCGGAGCGCGATTGGCGCCCCTGTTCCCCGTGAGTCCCCGTAATGTCCCGCCGGAAACAGGCACGTGGCGGGCACGGCCGTCAGACGAGCCGCCAACGCCAGCACCACGGAGCGAGGTCGGCAGCCGGGTACTCCTCCCGGCCGCCGGCCCGCTGCACCAGAAGGCGACCCCCATCCATGGAGACCCGATCTCCTTGCATGAGAAACAAGGGACGTACGAGGCGGAAGATCCAATCCGGATCGAACCTCACCTCGTTGAGTAGCAGCATCCTGGGTGCCGCCGCTGGACTGCCGAAGACTCGCATGGCTCCATGGTGCACCGCGTCAGGATTCGCGATCACCTCTTTAGGAGCGAGGTGGGGCGTTCTGGGCCTGACCTGGGGTTCCTTGTCCTGGGCGGAGTCTGGCAGCACGTACCCCTGCGCACCCCGACTCCCCGTGAGTCCCCGTCTGTTCTGGCACGGATGTGGCACGGCCGCTTTGGCTGCTACTTGCGTCCGCCTAGAGCGGCGTCCGGGAGGAGCGCGGTCCTGGTCGACGGCGGCCGAGTTGTCACCCAGGACTGTTTCGCTACTTCAGCCGGATGATTAACGATCGAGCCAAGAGGGTCACCTCGCGCACCGCTTCTCTGAGCGCCTTCTCTCCTGACGGCACGCCGCCGCGGAGCAGATCAATCCAGACACTCTCGTGACGGATGTGAATTTCATTCGCTCCGCCGAACAAACGTCTCCGGCGCGAGACACGGATTTCACGCGAGAGCTCGTGCCTGAAGGTTATCGTCATGTCCTCGATCGAGACCCCGTGGGCTTGGAACGACTCGAATGCGACCGGTTCGCCGAATTCCCCTCCCCAGCCGATCCAGAACTTTCCGTTGACCAGAAGGACACGGAGGCGCAGTTCACGGTCCCAGCTGAGCGGCAAAAAGATCTCGAGGTTGCTTTCGTCCTGGTGCGCCGTGCCGAGATACCACATGGCCTCGCCCCGGATGATCCCGGGCGGGTCGCAGTCGGCTAGTAGGCCATCGATCCCCTCGATCAGTTCCTGCTCGCACAGAGACGCCTTTTCTCTCGCATTCAACTGATCATCGGTGTGCAAGTACTTCATGACTCATTGTTCCTCAAAAAGGATGGAAGTGCCGTGCTCTGCCGCGCCGATTCCAGTCCTCCTCACGTGCCAGGGTGGGAAACTGCACCAGTTTGGAAGACGCCGTATGCGGATGACGGCTGACCTGGCAACTCCCTGACCTGGGCCGGAGCGTGCCTGGCGCCGCTACTCCCCGTGAGTCCCCGCTACGTCCTGCCGGAACGGGCACGCAACGGGCACGAGGCGCCGATAGTGTCCGCGAGTGATCAATATGCAGGTACGTGGCGACTCTGGGGACATCGTGGCCAGTGTCCGGGGCGGGGTGGAATGGACGGATGCCTTCGCCGCCCTCGACCCCGCTGCCTTCCCGATGCTCTCGGCCTTGATCCCTTACGGAGACGCGATGTTCAATCATCGGCAGGTCCCGTTGCTCCTCGCCGAACTCGATCGGCTTCCGGATGCCTGCGGCGGGGCCTGGGTCGCACAGGCCCGCGAGCTGTGTCAGGTTGTCCTGAACGGATCACACCGGTATCTCTGGTTTGTCGGCGATTGAAGCAATCTTGAAAACCGTCGTGGCAGCGATGTCACCGTGGGTTCAAATCCCACACTCTCCGCAGTAGGCCAGCGAAGGCGCTGGACAGAAGGGGTGCCCCAAGACACGGGGGCGCCCCTTCTTCGTGCTCGATGGCACCGTGGTTCCCCGCGGTTTCCCGTCAGATCGGGCACGCCAGGGGCACGGCGGCCGTGGGGGAAGATGGCAACGTGCAGCTCCCCTACGTCTACCGCGTCACCAAGTACGACCCCGCCGACCGTGACGCACACGGGCATTACACCGGCAGTGAGGACACCGTCAGCGATCACGGCGAGGTCGAGGCGTCTTACCTTCAGGCGGTCGCGGCCTTTGCCAGGGACACCGGCGTCGATCACCTGGCCGTACGTGAACCACAGGTCCCGTCCCTCGCGCACTTCGGTGTGGAGCCTCCGGTGGACGGCTTTGGGTTGGACGGGCTCTTCCCTGCTGGCCCTGTCGGTTTCTATGACGGGGCAGAAGTACCGCTCGAAATCGGGCTGCAACTGGTGCGCGCGATGTTGCGCGACAACGGTGCCTGGTGCCGACTGGAGGCTGAAGGCGCATTCGCGGTCCATGTGGGATGGGACCAGTACCTCTACATCAGCAGCAGCCGGCCTTGCGAGGAAGCGTTGGCCCGCACCCGGGAGCTCGGACTGTTCCCAGAACGTCTGGACGCCTCCCCGTACGCCTTCGAGGCCGAAGAGGAGGAGCAGGTCACCCAGCGGCCCGGCGATGACGACTTCTGGGCCGACCTGCACAGGGAAGTCGCCAACGGCAACGCCGGAATCCTGGAGGAGACGTATCTCGAAGGCGCCACACGATGGCACCACCTCGACCGCGACACCGTCGACACGGTTCGCGCCGGAGTGGCTCCCCGGGCCCGTCTGGCCGTCTGGCCGCCCTTGTCCTCCGACATCGATGCCGTCCTGGAAGCCCTCCCCGCAGAAGGTCTCGTCGAAGGCGTCTGGCAGGACAACGACGGCCGCATCCACAGCGCCATCGCCGACGAGACCGCATTCCCGGAGCTGACCGCCCGTATGTGCAGCGCCCACGCCGCCGCACTACTGTCCGCGTACGCGGGTGAAAGTGTCCCTCTGTTCACAGCTGTCATGCCAGACAACGACGGAGTTCTGCGGGCTCGTTGGCGAACCGGAGCCTCAATGGCTCAGGCAAGCGCCGCCGCACTCGAAGCGGGGAGCGCCAGTTTGGAAGACTGAGGCTGCGGACCCTGCCTCAACTGGGCGGAGGCTGACATGCGGCAAAGCGCCCCTGTCACCGCTGTTCCCCGTGGGTCCCCATTCGGCACCGCCTCACCTGGCACGGCTGTGGCACGCCCGATCCCCTCGATGCTGTCGGTAGTTCGTGGTCGATCCCAGCAGCGGATACTGGCCGATATGACGAGCACTTCCTCACGCCGGCCCTCCCATGATTCGGATGACTTCGCAGCCCGCCTGTCTGCGGCCGAGGACTGGTTCCACGCTGCCGTAGAGGCTCACCATGAGGGTCGCTGGGTCCTCACTGATGTGGAGCGGCGCATCCTGGGCGACGTGATAGCGGCCACCAACCCTCTCCATGAGGGCCGCCTACCCCCGCACCGCGGGGATTCCGTTTACGTGCGGGTCGGACGCATTAGGAACTGGGCCGGCGTTCTCCGACTCGCCGCATGTGCTGGCGGCTGGGAGCTCTTCCCTGTGACTGGTGTGGACCCCTCGTCTCTCACTCGCCCGATCGGCATGGCCGACATGCTCTCAGGCATTTACGCTCCCGCTGAGCAGGGCGAGCGATGGAGCGAGTTGGTTCTAGCAACCGCTGGGGCACTGAACACCGCCCGCCTCGACGGTGCAACGCGGCGACAACGAACCGTCGAGCAGGAGATCAACGACCTTCATCCGCGATTCGAGCCTGACCTGGCAGCCGCCGAGGGGTTCTTCACGGGCCCTGGATCACTTGACGATCTCTCTCAGTACTTCGACTAGCGCCACGAGGCCGAGCGGGCGGCGTAGCGGCTTTGGGCAGGAGCCGCCATGGGGCGAGAGATCGGGGCCCGTACGCTGGCCGCGAATCGGGCTGGCTCCTGGCCTGCCCGCAATAGCCCGATGTGGGCCCCGATCTTCGAGGCTCGCCCCATGGTGGCTGCGTAAAGCCGCGGAGCCGACCGCCCCAGCCACAGCCGGTTTCTCCTCAGCTAACCCCTCGCCGTCTGGCGGGCGGCCGGCGGCCGGGCCGGAGCGGGGCGAAGACTGGAGCGTCGGGCCGAGGCGCCGGGCCGCGCGCCGCCGCGCTCTGCGCGGCGGGAGCGTCTTGATGAGGTAGAGAAATCTGTAACAGGCCTGGTCAGGGCTCCGTTTGACAGTGTGGCTTCACCTGATGCTTGACCCTGCGGCGGCCCCCGTACTTACGACCATCCTCACCTCGGCTGGGCCGACTTCGCTGACCATCGTCGTCAGCCTTCTGTACTTCCCGGAGAGAGACCAACAGCGGCAGCGGACTCGTGCGTGAACACGGTCATTACGTCGTCGGTTCCGAGCCAAAAACGCCCGTCTGGTGGCCACTGGACCGAACGGCCTGAGACAAGCCACGCTGTGGCAGCAGGTGCACGAAGCTCGACAGCAACTGGTAGCCGTACTCCGGAGTCGCCCTCGGACCAGAGGATGTCGGCGCCCACCAGTGGAACTCCGATGAGCCCTGACCAAGAGGGATGGTCAGTTACAACCACGGCTGGCGTCCCTCCGGGCTGTCCGATCATGGTCAGGTGGTTGGACATGGGCTCTCGGTAGACCTCCAAGCCGTAGTAGTCGAAACTATGGCCCCACACTGCTGAATATCGCGTGCCGTTCTCGGCGAGCAAGCCGACGCCCATCGTGGGCTCGTGCCACACCCCGAAGTCCCACTCCTCGACCTCGGTGCCATCGTCACCGCAGCTCAGCGGGTAGTAGGTCACTTCTACGAGGCGCGCACCGCGCAGACTTTCGACAGATCTCTCATATTCATCCTCAGTAAGCTCGGGCGCCGGCATCTCACCATTGTCGTGGCCCTTCATCCGCCCAGGCATCCGAGATTGTTGGCATGCCGAACGGAGCCAGCGCCGTCTCCCTCATTGAGTAGCCGGTCATCCTTGGCCAGTCAAAAGCGGTCCCCTCGGTCCGGTGACGCCGTTAGAGCCGTCAGCCTGACCCCTCGATGAGATGACGCCTAAGCGGAGGTCGTGTCGGTAGTGATGATCCGACTTGTGAAGCCGTGTTGGCGCAGTCGTTCGTACGCGGCCATCACGTCGTCTGGCACGGGCTGGCTGATCATGAAGCCCAGCTCCGGGTAGATCAGCATCCGTTGAAGCGCGCCGACAAGCATGTCGATCACCAGACGAGCATCGCCGATGGAGTCGACGTACTCGCCCAACGTCATCGGCGTGGAAGCACTGATGATCTCGACTTCGGGCCACAACTTGCGTGCCGTGGCGAACGCTCGCCTTTCCTCGTACGGCTTGCTAATCAGTAGAACCGAGGACACCTCGACGCCGGCCTCTTCGAGCAAGTCTTTGGAGAAGCGGATGTTCTCGCCCGTGTTGCGCGCGCGGGGCTCTACGAGCACGGCTGAGCTGGGAACGCCGAGCTCAAGTGCTCGCTCCCGGTAGTGGACGGCTTCACCGCGGGGCATGCGTTCCCGGGTCGTGGGACTGGTGGCGCCGGTGAACACGAGCAGTGGCGCCATGCCGCGCTTGTACAGGTTTACCGCCGTATCGGCCACACCCAGATCGTGGCTGCCAAGGCCGATGGCGACCGAGCAGGGGCGGGGCGTGTGGCCCATCTGGTGGTAGTCCCACAGACGTCGCGTGTCTGACCAGTCCTGTGTCGAGATCACTGCTGGCCTTCTCTGTCCTTGGCGGAGTCCGGAACCTTGAAGTCGTACTCCCAGGCGAAGCGCGAGGCCGCGTGCACGCCGACGGCGAATTCGACCACCGTGCCCGAGGCGGTGTAGGTCGTCCGATGCAGCTCGACAACTGGCTCACCGGGGGGCAGTTGCAGAGTCTTCGCCTCGTCCGATGTGGCGGCGCGCGCGAAGAGTGCTTCCTTCATGTGGTCGATCTCGTAACCCGCGTCGTACAGGACACGGAAGCCGCCGCCCCGACCGGCGGGACCGGGCGTCGGGTCCACGAGACGCGTGCCTTCTACGTGCTCGGGCCGGTAATAGCTGGTCAGCGTGTGCGCTGTCCTTCGCCCACCTGCACGACATCGCCGAAGCCGCCGGCCAACACGGCTGGAAGGCCTGGGCCTACCCCGTCTCCGTTGACCTGCTCCTGGTCGCCGCCTGGCGCCGCATGCGCATCCTGCGCGCCGCTGACCGCCCGGCCGGCGCCGCGTGGACTTGGTTCGTCATCGCCCTGGTCGCGTCGCTGGGCGCGAACGTCTCCACCGCGGGGCTGCTCGACATGAACGCCGTCCCGGCCTGGCTGCGCATCCTCGTCGCCGGCTGGCCTGCTATGGCCTTCCTCGGCGGCACCCTCCTCGCCCACACACCGGCACCCGACCCTGCCGCGGAACTCGCCGCCGACCCTCTCCCGGCTCCCGAAGCCGCACCGGTTCCGGAACCGGCTCCACAGGTCACGGTCGAACGGGCCCCTGACCCTGTGCCGGAGCTCCCCGCGTCCGCCGGGCCATCTGAGGCTCCTCCCGTACCGGCGCCGGTGTCCTCGCCGTCCGTGCCGCCCGCGTTGCTGGCCCACGCGCGGAAGGTCGCCGACACCCACCACGCCACCACGGGAGCACCGATCGACACCGCGACCCTGCGCACGCGCCTCGGCGTCCCGCCGGCCCTGGCCGACGTGATCGCCGCCCAACTCGCCTGAAAGGAGACCCGATCCCCGTGTCCCGCCCGAACCGCTTCTACGACGTGATCCGCATCGGCCCCGTGAGGGTCGGCAGCTACCACGACGGCCGCGGACGCACCCGCCACTCCGCCGCCTGCACCGCGCCCGGCTGCGGCTTCTCCACCGACTACCGCGACCGCTCCGGCGCCGAACTCGCCGCCCGCACCCACCGCTGCCAGCCCTGAAAGGAGATGACCCACCGTGCGCTACCCCGACGCGCAACTGCGAGCCAACCACCGCCCCTCGGAGCTGATCCCGCCCGGCGTCCACCCCGGACAGGTCGTCGTCATCCAGGCCGCGCCGCCCTCCTACGCCGGGAAGATCCTGCTCACCCTCACCGTCAGCGCCGGCACCGCCCTGGTCATCGTCGTCCTAGCCTTCGCCCTCCAGACGATCGCCGCCGCCGCTGCTGCGGCCATCCCCACCGTGGGCGGCGCATCCGTCTCGCTCCACCTCACGCGCAAACGCTGACCGGCCCCCGGTGCGGCTTCCGTCGCCAAACATCCGCCGCCCCGGGGACCACTGCCCCTTCCTGATCCAACAGACCCGAAAGGGACCCTCATCATGCCCCAGCACGCCCCGCACCGGCCGGTCTGCCGCGACTGCGACGGCTTCCCCGTCGTCGCCATCACCACCGGCACCCGCCTGACCGATGGATCCCGCGCCACCCTCCGCGTCACCTGCCCCGGCTGCCACGGCACCGGCCACACCCTCACCGCCCGCGTCCTCGCCCGGACCGGGAGGTGACCGCCTTGACCGACACCGCCACCGCGGCGGGCCTGGACCCGGCCACCCTCGCAGACCTGCTGCGGGTGGCCGGGTCGGACGGCTTCGACCGTTGGCAAGACCAGATCCGCCGCACCGGCGGCTGCTCAGACCCCATCCACCTGACCGGCTACACCAAGACCCTCGACCGGGCCACCGGCCACGTCCTACACGCCTACTCCACCGACACCGAACCCGGTGGGCGGCTCCGCGTCGCCTGCGGCAACCGCCGGGCCTCGCGCTGCCCGGCCTGCGCCTGGACCTACGCCGGCGACACCTACCACCTCATCCGCTCCGGCCTCGTCGGCGACCCGAACAAGGGCACCCCCGCCACCGTGCGGGTCCACCCGAAGGCGTTCGCCACCCTCACCGCCCCGTCCTTCGGCCCCGTCCACAACCGCCCGACCTCGGGCAGCTGCCGCTGCGGTGCAGCCCACCGCGAGGACGACTCGGCGTTAGGCACGCCCCTGGACCCGGACGGCTACCACTACGCGGGGGCGGTGCTGTGGAACAACCACGCCTCCGACCTGTGGCGGTACTTCACCATCTACCTCCGCCGCGAGATCGCCGCCCGCGCAGGCCTCACCCAACAAGCCGCCCGCGAACAGTGCCGGGTCTCCTTCGGCAAGGTCGCCGAATACCAGCGCCGCGGCGCCGTCCACTTCCACGCCATCGTCCGCTTCGACGGCCCCGACGGACCCGACACCGAGCCCCCGCCCTGGGCGACCCTCGACCTGCTCACCGACGCCATCCACGCCGCCGCCCGCCGCGTCGCCCTCCCCGTCCCCGCCGCTGGCGACTACCCCGCCCGCACCCTGACCTGGGGCACGCAGCTCGACGTCCAGCCCATCCGCTCTGCCGACGCCGGCACGGACGGGGAGCTGACCGAACAGGCCGTGGCCTCCTACGTGGCCAAGTACGCCACCAAAGCCGCCGAGACCACCGGCACCGTCGACCGCCGGGTCGGCAACCGCGAAGCCCTCGAACTCCTCGGCGTCCCCCCTCACCCGCGCCGCCTCATCGAGGCCTGCTTCGACCTCCACAAGCTCTACCCCGACCGCAAGCTCCTCGACTGGGCCCACATGCTCGGCTTCTGCGGCCACTTCTCCACCAAATCCCGCCGCTACAGCACAACCCTCGGCGCGCTGCGGCAGGTCCGCGCCGACTACCGCGCCGCCCAACAACGCGAAGCCCTCGGCCTGCCCGACCCCGACGACTCCCCAGAAGCCACCACGCTCGTCCTCGCCCACTGGACCTACGCCGGCCACGGCCACACACCCGGCGAATCCTGGCTCGCCGCCACCATCCACCGCGACATCCAAACCAACCGCGAAACCGCCCGCGAAGCCCTGAGGGAACTCGATGAGGAAGGGGCATGGCTGTGAACGAACTGCACGACCCTTCAGGGACGGATCCCACGTTGCTGCTCCTCACCGTGGAGGAGACCGCTCGACGGCTCGGGATTGGCCGGACCACCTGCTACAGCCTCATCACTTCGGGAGAGATCGAGTCGGTCACTCTCGGCCGCCTTCGCAAGGTCCCCGCTGACGCGCTGCCTGCCTACGTGGCGAAGCTGCGTCGGACTGCCCACACGATCGCGGCTGCCTGAGGGAGAGAGCATGACGGAGCGAAAGCGGACCCGGCAGCCCAATGGCGCCTCATCGATCTACCTCGGCAAGGACGACAAGTGGCACGGCCGCGTCACTGTGGGCGTCCGCGACGATGGCAAGCCCGACCGCCGCCATGTGGAGCGGAAAACCCGGGCAGAGGTCACCAAGGCTGTCCGAGAGCTAGAGCGGCTGCGCGATGAGAAGAAGCTGCGAAAGCCTGGCAAGGCGTGGACGGTGAAGACGTGGCTTGAGCACTGGGTGGAGAACATCGCCAGGCCCTACGTCTCGGAGAACACCTACGACGGCTACGAGGTAGATGTCCGTGTCCACTTGGTCCCTGGTCTGGGAGCGCACCGCCTGGACCGGTTGGAGCCGGAGCACCTGGAGCGCTTCTACCGAAAGATGCAGGACACGGGCAGTGCTGCCGGCACAGCTCACCACGCGCACCGCACTATGCGCACTGCGCTTGGGGAGGCCCTGCGCCGCGGGCACGTCCCTACGAATCCTGCTGAGATCGCCAAGGCACCTCGCCTTGAAGAAGAGGAGATCGAGCCGTACACGATTGAAGAGGTGCAGAGTCTCCTCCTGGAGGCGTCGAAGCGACGCAACAGCGCTCGGTGGGTGATCGCGCTCGCACTGGGCCTCCGGCAGGGAGAAGCCCTGGGCTTGCACTGGGAGGACGTCGACCTGGAGGCCGGATACCTCCGCACCCGCAAGAACCGCCTTCGCCCGAAGTACACGCACGGCTGCGGCGGCAACTGCGGCAGGAAGGCCGGGTATTGCCCGCAGCGCAAGCAGGTACGCCGCGAGTACAAGTCGACCAAGTCCCGGGCCGGCCGCCGCACCATCGGCCTGCCAGATCCGCTGATCAAGCTGCTCCGTCGCCACCGGGAAGAACAGGAGCGCGAAAGGATCGCCGCTGGCGACGCCTGGCAAGGCACCGGTTACGTCTTCGCCCAGCCGAACGGCTCTCCACTGGTGCCGAACACGGACTACCACCACTGGAAGGAGCTGCTCCAGCTCGCGGGAGTACGGGACGGCCGGCTGCACGACGCTCGCCACACCGCGGCGACGGTCCTACTCCTGCTCGGTGTCCCAGATGTCGTCGTGGACGCGATCATGGGCTGGGAACCGGGTGGCTCGGCTCGGATGCGCTCGCGGTACATGCACGTGACCGGACCCGTGCTGAAGAACGTGGCCCGCCAGGTCGGCGACGCGCTGTGGAAATCGCCGGATACCAACTGAGACGGAAACTGAGACGGAGAACCTCGAAGGGCCCCACCGCGACCGGTGGGGCCCTTCGACAACGTGCCCGGTGAGGCACTGGCGGAGGATACGAGATTCGAACTCGTGAGGGGTTGCCCCCAACACGCTTTCCAAGCGTGCGCCCTAGGCCACTAGGCGAATCCTCCGCGGCAAACATTACTAGACGGAAGGGAGTGCTCGCGAACTCCTTCCCGCGGAGCGTCGGGGTGCATCCGGGGGTGATCGGATCGGGTAGGCTGGGTGCAGCCCCTCACGTGGCGCTATCTCGCTGAACCCCCCCAGGGCCGGAAGGCAGCAAGGGTAGGTGGGCTCTGGCGGGTGCGTGAGGGGTCTTTCTTTTGGGCCGCGGGGACGGCCGGTGTGGGGTCCGTCACATGGGCGGGGCCCGGCTGTCGGCGGGGGCGGATATCGTCGTAAGCGTGTCCCTCGCTCTGTACCGCCGCTATCGCCCCGAGTCCTTCGCCGAGGTCATCGGGCAGGAGCACGTCACCGACCCGCTGCAGCAGGCGCTGCGGAACAACCGGGTCAATCACGCGTACCTCTTCAGCGGGCCGCGCGGCTGCGGGAAGACGACCAGCGCGCGCATCCTGGCACGCTGCCTGAACTGCGAGAAGGGCCCGACACCGACCCCGTGCGGGGAGTGCCGGTCGTGCCGCGACCTGGCGCGCAACGGCCCCGGGTCGATCGACGTGATCGAGATCGACGCCGCGTCGCACGGTGGTGTGGACGACGCGCGCGACCTGCGGGAGAAGGCGTTCTTCGGGCCGGCCGGCAGCCGGTACAAGATCTACATCATCGACGAGGCGCACATGGTCACCTCGGCGGGCTTCAACGCCCTGCTGAAGGTGGTCGAGGAGCCGCCGGAGCATCTGAAGTTCATCTTCGCGACGACCGAGCCCGAGAAGGTCATCGGCACGATCAGGTCGCGCACCCACCACTACCCGTTCCGGCTGGTCCCGCCGGGGACGCTCCGCGACTACCTGGCGGAGGTCTGCGAGCGCGAGGCGATCCCGGTCGAGGCCGGGGTGTATCCGCTGGTGGTGCGGGCCGGGGCGGGCTCGGTGCGTGACTCGATGTCGGTGATGGACCAGTTGCTCGCGGGGGCGGGCGAGGCCGGTGTGACATACGCCATGGCGACCTCGCTGCTGGGGTACACCGACGCCGCGCTCCTCGACGACGTGGTGGACGCCTTCGCCGCCGGGGACGGCGCGTCGGCGTTCGAGATCGTGGACCGGGTGATCGAGGGCGGGCACGACCCGCGCCGGTTCGTGGCCGATCTGCTGGAGCGGCTGCGGGACCTGGTGATCCTCGCGGCGGTGCCGGAGGCGGTGGAGAAGGGCCTGATCGACGCCCCCGACGACGTCGTGGAGCGGATGCGGGCGCAGGCCGGCGTCTTCGGCGCGGCCGAACTGAGCCGCGCCGCCGACCTGGTCAACACCGGGCTCACGGAGATGCGCGGGGCGACCTCGCCGCGACTGCAACTGGAACTGATCTGCGCACGGGTGCTGCTGCCCGCGGCGTACGACGACGAGCGGTCGGTGCAGGCACGCCTGGACCGGCTGGAGCGGCGCGCCTCGGTGGGAGGCCCTGCCGCCCCCGTCGTGGAGTTCGGCGAGCCGCTGCCCCCGGGCGGTGGCCGTGCGGCGGCCCGCGCGGCGGTGAACGCCCCGGCGCGTCCCGTCGACGAGCCCGTCGCCCAGGCCGCCGCGCCCGCGGCGCCCCCCGCTCCCGCACCCGCCCCCGCTCCTCCGGAGACCGCCGCGCCTGCCGCGCCCCGCCCCGGTGCCTGGCCGAGCGCCGCCGCCCCCGGTGGCGGCCAGCGCCCCGGCGCCTGGCCCGGCGCGGCCTCGCCGGCGACCCCGCCCCCCGCTCCCGCTCCGGCGGAAACCGCCGCCCCCGCCGCCGCGTCCGCGGCGCCCGTCGGCGATCCCTCCCGGGTCCGCCAGATGTGGCCGGACATCCTGGAGGCCGTGAAGAACCGGCGCCGGGTGACCTGGATGCTGCTGGAACAGAACGGCCGCCTCGTCGGCTTCGACGGCTCCACGCTCCAGATCGGCTTCGACAACCCGGGCGCCCGCGACAGCTTCGCCAACCGCGGCCACGAGGACGTCCTCCAGCAGGCGATCACCGACGCGCTGGGCGTCCAGTGGCGCATCGAGGCGATCGTCAGCCCCGGAGGTCCCGGAGGCTCCGGAGGCCCCGGCGGCGGTTCCGCGGGCGGCTTCGGCGGTGGCTCCCGTCCCGGTCCGGGACACCCCCAGGGCCCCGCTCCGGCGGCGCCGCAGCAGCCCCAGCCGTCACAGCCGGCACAGCAGCCGCGCCAGCCCCAACCGCCGTACCAGCAGCCCCAGTCGGCCGCTCCCGCCGCCCCGGCCCCGCAGGCCGCGTCGCCCGCCACGGGCGGGGCCGCCGCCGCGCGCGCCGCGGTGGGGGCGCCGTCCGCGGTGTCCGGTGCGGCATCCGCCGCCGCGCACGCGCCGATCGCCGACGAGCCGCCTCCGGTCGAGTACGACATGCCCGAGGACGACGACCCGGATCTGGACGAGACCGCCCTGAGCGGCCACGACCTGATCGTGCGGGAACTGGGGGCCACCGTGATCGAAGAGATCGCCAACGACTAGCCGACGACCGGCGGCACCGGCCCAACGCCCCGCTCAACGCCCCGCCCAACGACCGGCCCTCGCCGGTCCCTGCGGCCGGAACGGGCGACGCGTGTCGGTCGTTCCTGCCTACGGGTAGCGCGAGCGGGCGCCCGAGCACGTAGGCTCGCCCTACCCGTACAACCGACGTCGTGAGGCAGGAGCGAGACCGTGATCCCCGGTGGTGGTCAGCCGAACATGCAGCAGCTGCTCAAGCAGGCCCAGAAGATGCAGGAGAACCTCGCGGCGGCCCAGCAGGAGCTCGCCGAGACCGAGGTGGAGGGCACCGCGGGCGGCGGCCTGGTGAAGGCGACCGTGACCGGTGCCGGTGAGCTCCGGGGTCTGGTCATCGACCCGAAGGCGGTCGATCCTGAGGACACGGAGACGTTGGCCGATCTGGTCGTCGCCGCCGTGCAGAACGCGAACGCGAGCGCGCAGGAGCTGCAGCAGCGCAAGCTCGGCCCGCTCGCCCAAGGGCTCGGGGGCATCCCCGGCCTTCCCTTCTGACGGCCCCGGGTCTTCCGGACCGTCCGAGCGACGAAGAGGGCACAGCGTGTACGAGGGCGTGGTTCAGGACCTCATCGACGAGCTGGGCAGACTGCCCGGCGTGGGTCCGAAGAGCGCGCAGCGGATCGCCTTCCACATCCTTCAGGCCGATCCCGCCGACGTCCGCCGGCTCGCGCACGCCCTGAGCGAGGTCAAGGCGAAGGTGCGGTTCTGCGCGGTCTGCGGCAATGTCGCCGAGGCCGACCAGTGCCGGGTCTGCCGCGACCCGCGCCGCGACACCACGGTCATCTGCGTGGTCGAGGAGCCCAAGGACGTGGTCGCCATCGAGCGCACCCGTGAGTTCCGCGGCCGCTACCACGTGCTCGGCGGCGCGATCAGCCCGATCGAGGGCGTGGGCCCCGACGATCTGCGGATCAGGGAGCTGCTCGCGCGTCTCGCGGACGGCACGGTCACCGAGCTGATCCTCGCCACCGACCCCAATCTCGAGGGCGAGGCCACGGCCACGTATCTCGCGCGCATGGTCAAACCGATGGGACTGAAGGTCACCCGTCTCGCCAGCGGCCTGCCGGTCGGGGGCGACTTGGAATACGCCGACGAGGTCACGCTCGGCCGGGCCTTTGAAGGAAGGCGGCTGCTTGATGTCTGACAACGCCCTTGACCCCGACGACTTCGCGTCCTCGATCGTGGACCAGATCGAGAGCTTCATCCTCTCGGTGCGGGAGGTCGCCAAGGGCGACGACCCGGACAGCGCGGTGCCCTATCTCCTGCTGGAGGTCTCGCAGTTGCTGCTGGCCGGCGGCCGGCTCGGCGCGCACGAGGACATCGTCCCCGACGAGCGGTACGAGCCGGACCTCGGCCCGGAGCCGGACACCGACGAGCTGCGCGAGCGGCTCGCGGTGCTGCTGGAGCCGATCGACATCTACTCGGAGATCTTCGACCCGTACGTGCGCAGCACGCCGGTCGCCTGCCGGATCTCCGACGACCTCGCGGACGTGGTGACCGACCTCACGCACGGCCTGGCGCACTTCCGGGCCGGCCGGATCACCGAGGCGCTGTGGTGGTGGCAGTTCTCGTACCTGTCCAACTGGGGCCCGACCGCCTCGGCGTCCCTGCGCGCCCTGCAGTCGCTGGTCGCGCACGTACGGCTGGACAGCCCGCTGGACGCGTTGGACGGCCTGGACACGGACGCGGGCGCGGACGACGACGAGCGGCTCGCCGACGAGGCCGGCCGTGTCATGGCCGCCGAGATCGCCAAACCGCTGGGGCTCGGCCCGCGGACGTGACGTCCGGCCCGGGGGACCGCCGAAGGGACCGCGGGTGGTCGGTCCCTGTTCACGAGGGCGTACGCCGGGCGCGGTGAGATTGAGCACGACGTACGGCGGGATTACACCGGCGGCTCCATGGGCAGGTGGCCCGCTGAGTGAGCCGGGCGTCTCAGCATGTGGTGGTGAGGGGTCGATCCCGGCCTGCTCGATAAACTGAGCCGAACGCAGTACCAGATTTGAGGAGCGCACGTGGGCCTTGTCGTGCAGAAGTACGGCGGCTCCTCCGTTGCGGATGCCGACGGCATCAAGCGCGTCGCCAAGCGGATCGTCGATGCCAAGAAGACCGGCCACCAAGTGGTCGTCGTGGTCTCGGCGATGGGTGACACGACGGACGAGTTGATCGAGCTCGCCGAGCAGGTATCTCCGATGCCCGCAGGCCGGGAGTTCGACATGCTGCTGACCGCCGGGGAGCGGATCTCCATGGCCCTGCTGGCGATGGCGATCAAAAACCTCGGCCACGAGGCGCAGTCGTTCACCGGCAGCCAGGCGGGTGTCATCACCGACTCCGTCCACAACAAAGCCCGCATCATCGACGTCACGCCGGGCCGCATCCGCACCGCCCTGGACCAGGGCAACATCGCCATCGTCGCCGGCTTCCAGGGCGTGTCCCAGGACAGCAAGGACATCACGACGCTGGGCCGCGGCGGTTCCGACACCACGGCCGTCGCGCTGGCGGCCGCCCTCGACGCCGAGGTCTGCGAGATCTACACCGACGTGGACGGTGTGTTCACCGCCGACCCGCGCGTGGTGAAGAAGGCACGGAAGATCGACTGGATCTCCTCCGAGGACATGCTGGAGCTCGCCAGTTCCGGCTCCAAGGTGCTGCTCCACCGCTGCGTGGAGTACGCCCGCCGATACAACATCCCGATCCATGTCCGGTCGTCGTTCTCCGGCCTCCAGGGCACCTGGGTCAGCAATGAGCCGCGAGAGGACGCCAAGGGCATGGAGCACGCGATCATCTCCGGTGTCGCACACGACACTTCCGAGGCCAAGGTGACGGTCGTCGGCGTGCCCGACAAGCCGGGCGAGGCGGCAGTGATCTTCCGTTCGATCGCGGACGCCGAGATCAACATCGACATGGTGGTGCAGAACGTGTCGGCGGCCTCCACCGGCCTGACCGACATCTCCTTCACCCTGCCCAAGAGCGACGGCCCGAGGGCGATCGAGGCGCTGAAGCGCACGCAGGCCGGCATCGGCTTCGAGGCGCTGCGCTACGACGACCAGATCGCCAAGATCTCGCTCGTCGGCGCGGGCATGAAGACCAACCCCGGTGTCACGGCGCAGTTCTTCGAGGCGCTGTCCAACGCGGGCGTCAACATCGAGCTCATCTCCACCTCCGAGATCCGCATTTCGGTGGTCACCCGGGCCGACGACGTCAACGAGGCCGTGCGCGCGGTGCACACCGCCTTCGGTCTCGACACCGAGAGCGACGAGGCGGTCGTCTACGGCGGCAGCGGCCGCTGAGGCGCCGGGACCCTCCGTCCGTCCGCCCCCGCATCCCGTAGGACCCGTACTCGTACCGTCCACCG